>JAKAOI010000063.1 GCA_021812265.1 Chloroflexota bacterium
GAAGTTCAGACGTGTCCCCTTTCAGGAAACACCATCTGCTCCGATTGAATCCATCGCTGCGGAAAATACGACGGAAAATTCTATGATGGATTCTGCAGAATTGCCGCAAGTGGTAACAGTAGGCGAATAGACGCAGGCGTTATACTGTGTTGTTGCAGTGGTTGCTGCTGAAACAATATATACCGGTATCGGACGCATCCGATACCGGTTTTTTTATAAACAGATTTTGCTGCAAATCCGCTTATCATACTTGAAATAAGGTTTGGAATATTTCAAACACTGGCGCCATCAAGCGGCTTTTTGCTGGTCGCTGAGTTCTTTTTGGAGAACAAGCAGCTGATTGATCAATATTTCACTGAGTTTTTGGAATTCTCCGTCAGCTTTTAGGGCTGCCTCAGCCTCGTGATCTTTATGTT
Source organism: Chloroflexota bacterium (assembly GCA_021812265.1). Lineage (GTDB taxonomy): Bacteria > Chloroflexota > Ktedonobacteria > Ktedonobacterales > JACDGC01 > JAJYBV01. The sequence continues at coordinate 417 of JAKAOI010000063.1, forward strand.
GTTGATGCAGTTTCACAATGGAACTGACTAATTGGTGAAACGCCTTATGTTGTTCTTTTAATGTCTCCAGCTTATTGGCGCTGAGTATTGTATTGGCAGAGCCATATAACCATTGACCTAAAACGCATAGCGTTGGATTTGCGATAGTTTCTGGGTCTGCCTGCATTTTGCCGTGCATAATTTCGCGAATTTTATCTTTCCAAGCAATATGTCCCTGAATTGCGTTCAGTAAAATTTGCGCCGGTGTATCATTTGTGCGCAGTTGAGCTTTTTTCTGTTGTTCGGTCCACTTTGGCTGATACTCCCAATGGAATTTTCGCGCTACGGTATTTATTTCCTGCGCTACGGCGCTGAATCCCTGAGTAAGCGCGGTCATTTCTGTAATTTGTATGGCCATTTCTTGCGTAGCGTTGGATACCTGATCTGCTGCGGAACTATTTTCTTCACTGACACTTGCCACATTTTCAATTGCGTCTTGGGTTTGCTGTGTTCTTAGCTTTATTTGTTGCGATTTTTCTCCGGTTACTTTTACCACATGTACACTCACATCTATGCCTTCAATAATCGCATTCATTGCATCAACAGATTCCTGGGTTTTTACTTGGATATCACGAATAATTGAGCCAATTTCTTTGGTAGACTCCGATGAGCGTTCCGCCAGTTTTCGAACTTCATCTGCCACAACGGCAAAACCTCGCCCGTGTTCTCCAGCTCTGGCAGCTTCAATTGCAGCGTTCAGCGCCAACAGATTAGTTTGATCGGCCAAATCATTAATAGTGGCAACAATTTCTCCAATATGATCAGACTTTTCACCTAATTCGCGGATATGTTTACCAGAAATATCAATTTGTGATTTTAGTTGGTCCATAGTTGTTTGCATTTGCTGAGAATCATTGGTTAACGCTGCGCTATCTTCTGCCATGGCGCGAATCATTGTGTTTGCGGTGTCTAAATGCTCACTTTGTTGTTGCGCGCCTTTGGCAACCTGATCTATGGTGGAGGCAACATTGTGCGCGGCAGAATTTGCATGTCCGACATTTTTTTCATATGAAGCAATAATTGTGGTAAGCTGCTGACTCAGTGAAGTAATATGGCCAACAACTGACCTTGTTTGACTGATAACCTGATCATATGCTGTGTACAATTGCGCAAACTCTGCGCAGGAAGCAGCTTTGCGTTCACCATGATCCAAAGTAAGATCGCCAGTTGCGGCTTTTTGCGCCGCCGCAGTAAGCCAAGCTATTGGAACGGTAAATTCACGTGGTATGACCCATGCAATAACTAATGTGGTAAAAAAACTGACGATTGCCGGCGCAATATCATCTGCAAAACTCTGTGGCAGTGTATTTTTCCCAAATAAAAGTGAACTGCCGATGAGGGTGATGTTAAACAATAAAAACGCTAAAGATAGATAGAATAGGATTTTTGTGCGCAAAGATCCAAATTTGAAGCCTGTAGTATGTGTTGTTTCTGGGGACATTGTATACTCCGCTTTATATTAAAATGTTAATGTCTATGATCTGAGATTGGGGAGTTGGGTATATCTCTTATATTCAGGACTTTCGCTCCAGCATGAAAAATCGGGGATGTACAAGAGACGCTGCCCCTTGTATGGGGTTCTGGGTTGTCCCCAGACCTCCCTTTATTTCAGATACGAGAAATATGCGCTGTTCTTTCCAGCGAAAGTCCTAATATTAATAAAATCGGAGGGCTGTATAAAATCTGAAGATGTTTTTGAGGAATATATTTTTTAGGAAAGAGACCGGATAGTTTCCGGTCCCTTTTGTTATATGCTTATGAATATTGGTTTTTAAACGCCGAGGATTATGAATTAGGGAATGCTGATAAGTTGCACATCAAACACTAATGTTTCGTTTGGCTGAATCAGCGGCTGACTGCCGGTTGCCCCATACGCCAGCGCTGGAGGAATAATCAGCCGGCGGATTCCGCAGGTTTTTAAACCCACTAACCCAAGAGACCACCCTTGAATAACGCCGCCGTTTAAGTTTGCTTGGAATGATGAGCCGCCATTATCTAAATTGGATTGCAATTTTTTCCCGGTGGTGTCATACAGCGTGTAATTCACCGTAATAGTGTCGTTCGCTTTTACCGCAGCGCCAGACCCTGCCACCAAGTCTACATATTTTAATCCTTGTCCTAAATCGGTTAATTTAGCGGAATTAGCTACGGTAGTTGCTACCGCCGGAAGTTTAGAAAAATCAGCTGTTGTGCAAGCGCCAGAACCACCGGTGGCGCTCGCCGCCGGCGTCCCCGAGCTGGCTGTTGATGTGGCCGAGGCTATTTTGGGTGATGAACCGAACGGCCAATGCAGTAGATTGTTTTGGCCGGCAATTAAAAGCGCAATTAATAGTACCGCGGCAATCAACCCACCGGTAACAATATTTTGCTGTCGCTGCACTTGTTGCTGGCGCATTTGCCGCTGAAAACGCTGCCCAGCCAGCCCTTTGCTTGTTGACTGCCGCGGCGCGCCATCTCTTTGGGTTGCGGCAGATTTTACCGCGCCGGTTGGCTGTTTTGCCGCCGCATTAGGATTTTGCGCAGATTTTGCTTGCGGAGCCGGTGTGTTTTTGGGTTGCTGCCCGGCTGTTTTTTTTGATTTTGAATGTGATGACATGTTTGTGTGTTCCTCTCCGGCGCTAAAAGCCCGGCTCTGCTTTTCTCGAGTTTCTTATAGACCTGAGCGGAAGCAAAACATAAGCAAGGGAATCAAAGCTTGACATGGCTTGAGGTGTCCCCAAAAATTGTCCCTTATTCCTTTTCAAAGTTCAGGTCTATCAGAGAATACTGGCGGTTGTTGGTTATGTTCTTCATCAGTATATCCTATCTTTCGGTGTTTCTATAAATGCGGGGACAATATGGTTATTGTGTGGCTGGCGCGCAGGATGATGTCTGCTTAATTATCGATAGTTTCAGTAACAGGACTTTCGCTGCAGCATGGAACATCGGGGATGTACAAGGATCGGCGCCCCTTGTACAGGGTTCGGGGGTGTCCCCAGACCTCCCTTTGTTGCGGATACGAGAACCATGCGATCTTCTTTCAAGCGAAAATCCTAAGTAAAAAGAAGCTGCCGGCCATTGGGAATGCATGATATGTTTTACAGCCTAATCTGTTCTATTGTCACCAATTCTATCTATCACTCGTTCTGAAAGTATTATTAACGCCAATAGGAAATATAGCGTTTTACCGAGAAATATGATAGACTAATTGTATGAAATTGAGTACCTTTGCCAAACACCAGGGAGTTCGCTATGAGACAGCGTGGCGATGGTTTAAACAGGGATTGATCCTTGGTGAGCAATGAGCAAATGGGACGATTTTAATCACAGAAGAGTCGTCACAACCAATGCCTCAATCGCGCGTTGCCATCTATGCACGGGTATCCTCGGCAGAAAATCGCACCAATCTTGACAGCCAAGCCGAGCGACTGGTCTCCTATGCCACAGCAAAAGGCTATCAGATTGCTCAGGTAGTCAAGGAAATCGGCTCGGGAGTGAATGATAGTCGTCCGAAATTCCTAAAACTCCTGGCTGACCCAGCGATCACTACGATAGTCGTGGAACACAAGGATCGAGCTACTCGATTTGGGTATCGGTATCTGGAAACCTTGCTGGAACAGCAGGGGCGATGCTTGGAAGTGGTCAATCTGGCAGACAATGGCAAAGAAGATCTGGTAACAGATTTGGTGTCAATCATTGATTCGTTCAGTGCTCGGCTCTATGGGCAACGTCGAGCGAAAAGGAAGACTGAAGCAATCATCAAGAAATTAACGGAAAACGAGGTTTCTGTAGAAAGCGAGGAATCAGAACATGCAGCTGGTGGAACAACACCGGATTGATCGGCATGATCCCCGCTGGAAAGCCATTGATGAGGCAACATTTGCCAGTAAGAATTTGTACAACGCCGCTTTATTTGTGAAGCGGCAAGCCTACATCACGGAAAATCATCGGATCATTTCCTATACCGATCTCGATAAACTGATGCAGAAAATCAAGGAATACCGTGCATTGCCGTCGAAAATTGCTCAATGGGTGCTCAAACAAGTGTGTACAGCTTGGACCAGTTATTTTGCTGCATGTCAGGCTTTTGAACAGAATCCAGCCAAGTTTCTGGGACATCCCAAATTACCAAACTATTTGGGCAAAGATGGCCGCAACCTGCTGGTATATACCGATCAAGCCATCAGCCGTGATCCGAAAAATGCCGGATGGGTTGTCCCTTCTGGTGTTCCTATTCGAGTCCAGACTGCCCATACGCATGCAGAAATTGCCCAGGTCCGATTGATTCCCAAATCCACTCATTATGTAGTAGAAGTCATCTATGAACATCCCAGCGAGCCGAAGGATGTCGATCCTGCGCTCATCGCCAGTATGGATATCGGAGTGAACAATTTAGCCGCGATAACAGCAAACAAGCCAGGTTTTGTGCCTCTTCTTGTTAACGGTCGCCCGCTGAAAAGTCTCAATCAAGGATACAACAAACGACGAGCGAAACTCCAGACGAAGCTGTCAGAAGGCATACACACTTCTCGGGAATTGGAAGAGATGACCGATGCCCGCAATCGGGCTATTCTGTCGTATTTACATACGGCCAGTCATGCCATTATTGAGCGATTAGTCCAGGAGAAAATCGGCGTTCTTGTAGTAGGCAAAAATGAGTTCTGGAAACAGGGAGTAAATCTGGGGAAAAAGAACAACCAATCGTTTGTCTTCATTCCGCATGCCCGTTTCATTGCCATGCTGCACTACAAGGCAGAATTGGTTGGGATTCATGTCGTAACGATTGTGGAGAGTCATACCTCCAAGTGTTCGTTTCTGGATCAGGAATCGATTGGACACCATGAGCAGTATGCTGGCGCCCGCATCAAACGGGGACTCTTTCGTGCGGGAAATGGAACCCTGATCAATGCAGACGTCAATGCGTCCTACAATATTCTGCGCCGGTATGCTCCCGACGCATGTTCGCAAGGAATTGCCGGATGTATCTTGCGTCCAATACCATTGCCGGATCGTCATCAGGACAAGAGCAAGCAGCTTCCACGCCGCAAGGTTAGGAAGTAGGGGCTGTTGTGGTCAGCCCGCCCTTCAACAAGGCAAAGGGGATGTCAATGCGATACAACGCTAGACTGAACTATACTATGAATATTTCTGTCTGCATTTGCTGTTGTCTCGTATTGCAGCCAAGCAGAGTCTAAGTATGAGAGAAAGCAACGTATAAACAAGGGCGCATGGGCAGTACACCCTACGATAGGGTTTGGATTGTTTTCCAACTTGTCTCATCCCTTTCAGTGTTCGGATTTTTACTGCTCCCATATAATTTGGTGAGATGTATTGAACGAACATATGCTGCTGCAGTAAAAAAAGTAACTATAGGATTGGAAAAATATAGATTATATGACGGCGCCGCAACTTCAAACACGCTATACACAAATTTCGGCGCCGGTTACCGCTGCTGAAACACCACATACGCATGTATATACCCATCTTCGCTCTTATATTCCTCTATTAGCGCTGTTACTTGCCGGCGCAGCCTTGCGACTGATTTTATTGGCTCGTGGTGTTCCATCACTGGATAGCGATGAAGCCACTTTTGGGTTAATGGCGTTGCATATGGCGCATGGGCAATTCAGTGTTTTTATGTGGGGACAAAATTATATGGGGCCGTTGGAGCCGCTTATCAGCCTGCCTTATATGCTGATTTTAGGGACATCAGCGCTGTCCCTGCGGCTAGGCCCTTTAACACTTTATTGCGCAGCCATTATTGTGTTGTATGTGTTTTGTAAAAGATATTTTTCCCAGCGGATAGCCATGTATACTGCGGCGGCGCTGGCCTTTGCCTCGCCGTTTTTTACGATAGTTGGCGTGCGCGAATTTGGCGGATATGTGGATACCATGTTGCTAGGTCCGCTTTTGCTGCTTTTGGCGCTGGACGATTTGCGCAGCTGGCGCCGCCTGACGGTACTGGGTTTGCTGGCTGGTTTTGCCTTTTGGGTGAATATGCTTTCAGCTCCGTTTATCATCGTTGCAATCTTTATGTATGTTGTACAGCGTCGTGGAAGAATTTTTCATTTAGCAAGTCTGCTGTTTGCCGGAGCGATGGCGGTCGGAGCCTCGCCTGCGCTGCTGGCGTATGCCGGTGATTTGGCGCAACTGGCGCAAAACAGCAATCACGGCTCTGCTGCAGCGGGGACGGCGCAGAATTATACTGTGGCGACTCAATTATCACAAGGAATATTTAGTATACTTATTTCGCAGGGAATACACGTGGCGCAAACCTTTGCCATATCGTTGCCGATTCTATTTGGTTTTGGTATTGGCGGCCTGCAAAGCAACGGATATACTCCCAGCGCCTTTTGGGCAACCGCTGCACAACATCCGTGGACATACGCTGTTTCAGTTATACTGGCGGCGCTGTTTATAGCGCTGCTTGTGGGTTCCGCAAAACATATTTGGCGGCGGCGAGTTTTATTGTTTGTACACTTAGGCCCCGAACAGGAACTGCGCGCGGCTCAATCTGCGTTGCGCGCCGAAGCTGCGTTGCTGCTTGTTGGCGTTCTTTATATTATTGCTTTTATTATTGGGCAGCGCGAACTTGCCGCTACACCGCGCTACTTATTTCCGCTGATTGCTGTTATACCTTCCGCATTGGCGCAATTAGATCGCTTTGCCGGTCGCTTAGCAGATTATATGAAGCAGGGCAAAAAACCAATTTTGGGCAATATTGGGTTGGGTAAGGCTCAGTGGAGCATTATGGGGCTGCTGCTGCTGCCAATTTTGCTGATTAATATTACCGGTTCGCTCATGGTTACGCAGCAAGAAACTGCGGCGTTTGAAAAGGGACATTGGGTGTATGGATCTGATCAGGCGCTGCTTACGGCGCTGTATCAAGATAATGTACACACCGTCATCAGCAATGATTATTGGGAGGGCATGCGGCTGACTTTTGAAAGTAATGAGCGGATTATTACTGTAATGATAACGCCGCTTGGAACGCTGGGCTATAATCGCTATGCGCCATATATCAAAGCCGGGCAATCCGATCCTCGCCCAGCTTATGTTGATTATGTGAATACACAGGAATCCCGAATATTATTAAAACAATATAATGAAGGGAAACTGCCCGGATATTCTATAAAAATAATAGGGCAGTTTTTAGTTGCGCTGCCACCAAAGAAATAGCTGCGCTGCTGCAAAAAAACAGCCGGTGGTATCAGTCGTTTTGCGCTTCTGCAGGCTGCCCGTTTTCTATTATTTTGGCTGATTCTTGAATACCTGCGGCAATTTTTTCCGGGACCTGCTGTTCTACCGCTGTGCGCGCCACACGAATAGCGTTTTTAATAGCTTTAGCGTGCGAGCTTCCATGGCCGACAATAACGACACCGTTTACGCCTAATAGCGGCGCGCCGCCATATTCTTCATAATCGAGCTTTCGGCGAACATTGTCGAAAGCTCCTTTTAAAATAAGGCCGCCGATTTTGTTGATGGCGGAAGAATAAATTTCATCTTTAATAATTCCCAGAAGCATTTTGCTTAAGCCTTCGCTCAACTTCAGCGCAACGTTGCCAACAAATCCATCGCACACGATAACATCTGCGGATCCAGCGGTAATATCCCGGCCTTCGACATTTCCATGAAATGTGATGGCTCCCGATTGCGCCATTTGCTTCAGCAGGGGATATGCTGCCTGTACGAGCTGATCTCCCTTGCCTGCTTCTTCTCCGTTGGCCAGCAGCCCTACAAGCGGATTTTGTGAGTGGAATACGTGTTTCATATACGCCGACCCCATGAGCGCAAATTGCGCCAAATAGCCGGGTTTGCAATCGGTTGTAGCGCCGATATCCAGCAGCAACGTTGGTTTGCCGGTGGCAGTGGGCAGCACGGTTCCCAGCGCGGGGCGGGTTACCCCTTTAATGCGGCCCAAGCCCAGCAGCGCAGCAACAACAGCGGCGCCGCTGTTACCCGCGGTGACCATACCAGCGGCTTTTCCTTCTTTAATCATTCGCATGCAAACGCTCATGCTGTTATTGGGGCGTGCTTTTACTGCCTCGGCAGGATGTTCATCCATATGGATATAATCGTCGGTAAATTCAAAGTTTAGGGGCAGATCTGCGGCGTTTTGCCGAGCGAGTTCGTCGCGTATCACGTTTTCGGGGCCGGCTAACAATATTTCTATACCCAGTTCGCGCGCGGCTAGAACGGCGCCGGCAATAATTTCTTGCGGGGCGTGGTCGCCGCCCATCACATCCAGCGCAATGCGTGGATTGGAGTTGGAAGCCATGAGAGATTACCTCAAAATCGTTTCAATAATATTCAGAAGATCGTTCATACCAAAGGGTTTCATTAAAATTTCTCGCACCCCTAAGTTACGATATTCTTCTTCATGATCACGCACTTCCGGATGCGCAGTGATAATAACAACAGGTGTGTTTTTCTGCACCAGCCGCATCAACTGCAATTCATCCGTGCCGTCCA
>JAKAOI010000064.1 GCA_021812265.1 Chloroflexota bacterium
CCAAGATCCGGAATAATCGGATTTTGGCTGCGCGCCGCTTTTTCCACCGCTTCGCGAGCCATTGCCTCAAAGTCGAAAGTTCCGGCGTCGACGCTCATGCGCTGCGTATATCCCGAGCCATCATTATCCGCCATAACCACGGCGTGAAATTCGCTTTCGGTTCTCGGCTCATATGCCCAAACACCCAAGGAATTACCAACCGCAAAATACGACGCATTCGTTTCAAATGCGCCTGCCGCCTCAAATCCGCGTTCTTTTGCCAGCCGGATAACAACATCAACCGCTTTAGCGCGCGCTTCCGGCGTATACGAAGCAGTTACGGGGCTAAAAGTGTTCACATAGTGTATGTCTGCAGGGCTGGGAAGGGAAACCCATTCAGGATTATCCGGCTGTAACTTAGCAATTGCAATAGCTTTATCCACCGTTGCCTGCAGCGTTGTGTCATCTAAAACATTTGCGGAAGCGACGCCAACTTTTTTACCCACTACAACGCGAATATTCACTTCTGCGTTTTCCTCTGCCACATTCTGGTGAATATGGTTCACGGCAAATCGAGTCAACGCGCCATGTGTGCCCATAAACAAAACTTCTGTTTGATCCGCCGTTGAATATCGCAGAATTTTTTCACAAAGCGCGCGAATCGTTTGTTCATTCATTTGCATGATAATTCTTTCTTTCCTTTCAATTACTTCAACGCGCTGACGCCAACCCGAACATTGCGGAACCGCGACGGCGCCGCGCCATGACCGGTGCGCATAGTTTGCATAGGTTCGCCTTTGCCGCAATTGGGGGTGCCCCAAACCGTCCAGTAATCAGCGTTGCACACAGCGTCGCAGCTGCGCCAAAACTCCGGTGTAATGCCGGTGTATGTGGGATTTTTAATCATAGCGCCGAGCTTGCCGTTTTTAATTTCCCAGCCCACTTCCGTGGCAAATTGGAAATTCAGCCGCAAATTATCAATACTCCATGAACGGTTCACACTCAAATAAATACCGTCTTCCGTATCCGCAATTAAATCTTCCAGTTTCCAAGTTCCGGGCAGCAAACTGACATTCGTCATACGAATCATCGGCAACCGGTTCCAGTTATCGGCGCGCACACAACCATTGCTGGATAGCCCTAAATCGGGCGAGGTATCGCGCGACATTAAATATCCGGTAAACGTACCGTTTGTAACAATATTCGTGCGCTGCGCCGGCACACCTTCATCATCCCAGCCGAATGTGCCCAAACCGCCGGGTGTTGTTGCGTCGGCCACAATATTCACAAATTCCGAGCCATAGGTAAAATTGTTCAATTTGTCGGTAGTCAAAAAACTTTTACCAACAAAACCGGCTTCCATTCCCAAAACGCGATCCAACTCAATGGGGTGGCCGCAGCTTTCATGAATTTGAATCGCAGTCTGTGGGCCGTCTAAAATAATAGTGGTCACTCCGGGTTCCAGCTGTTTTGCGGTCAGCAACTGTACGGCTTCTTCAGCTATTTTGGGCGCATGCCCAACCAAATCCATTGCCTCTATTATCTCATAACCTGTTGCGCCAGCCTGCCGACCAAAAGAATTTGGATAGCTGCGCTGCTGCAATTCACCGCTTTGCTCATCTGCCGCATAGGCAGTGATGGCGGCGCCGCAATCTACCAACACCTGTTCCACATCGCTGCCTTCAGAAGACACGAAGATCTTTGTTTCCTTGCCATATTCAATATTTCCGGTAGTAACTGCAATGCCCTTCACGCTGCGCATTGCCGCATCGGCGCGCAACAGCAGATCTACTTTTTCATTTAAGGGAACAAAAAATGGATCTTTCGCCATCGGTGTGGTATATTTTCCGACTTGTTTTTCCAGTGGAGACAAAACCGCTGGTTTTCCGGCAGATAACGCGCTGGCTTTAGCAATAGCAACGGCGCGCTGCGCGATAACTTCCGCCTCCGGCATTGCCGCAATCGAGCTGCTGGCAAAACCCCATGCGCCTTGTACTAAAACACGGATATTTATTCCCTGAGAAACACCGCTGGTTATACCATCAACGACACCGTTTTTAACTGCAATAGATTCTGTAGCCCGCTCCATATAACGCGCGTCGGCGTAAGATGCGCCAAGCTGTTCGGCAATAGCAAGCGCGCGCTGTAGAATATCCCTCATAACAGACACCTTTCCCTGCGCGCGGTTGCGCGCATGATTTCGGCGGCGCATTTTGCTGTCTTTGCCGCCCTATCTGCGTTATATCATAGAAGTTACCCCTTGCGCTAGTGTTTGGAAGACGTGTATCATACAAGTAGGAGACAAGTTTTATATGAATCTTACAAACACACCGGCGCAAACCTCAATTTGGCGCGCCATTCGCGGGTTCAGTCCCGATTTACGCAAATTTCTGCTGTTTGCTACCTTCAGCGGAATCGTCAGCGGGGCTATTATCCTCGATTTTAATTTATACGCCAGTTCACTGGGGTACTCAAATATCACCATCGGCTATCTTAACGCCATACGATCTTTTGCAACTTTCTTTATCGGCCTGCCCAGCGGTTTCCTTGCAGATCGCTTCGGCTACCGGCCATTTTTATTTTTTGCCATAGTGTCCATGTTTTTGGCGCCATTCACCCTTATATTGTTCCCGGCGCAAATCAGCTGCATACTCTATATTATTTTATTCAGTATGGGATCTTCTCTGCTATGGGTTATCAGCTTGCCCATATTGGCGGGGTTAAGCGCACAAAACGAGCGAGTGCACACATTCAGCGCAAACGCTTTTATTACCACCGCCAGTTTCGCAGTGGGAAATTTAGTCGGCGGTTACGCGCCGGAACTGCAAGCGCGCATGTTCAACGGCAACCCCAATGATCCGGCGGCGCTGCGCACAACATTTTTCGTTGCCGCTTTCATTAATCTTATTATGTTTTTTATTGCCCTCAGTGTGCATATACCGCGCAATACATTCACTCGCGCGGAAAACACTGCCGACGCAGCGGCGGCGCAACAAAACACCTTTTGGCGCAAACAATCTCTGCTGATAAAATTTATCATTCCTTCCGCATTAATCGGCTTGGGAGCCGGAGCGTTTATCACATTTCAGCAGCTTTATTTCCATCAAAGATTTCATCTGGATCCGGGGCCGATTGCCAATATATTGGCAATTTCGCAAGTACTAACCGCCGTTGCAATTCTTGCGGCGCCGTGGCTATCAAAACATGTAGGCAAAGTAAACGCTTCACTGATAACCGAATACATTTCCATCCCATTTTTACTTACCTTAGGCTTTACATATAACTTTACCGAGGCGCTCACTGCGTTTTATATCCGCGGCGCGTTAATGAATATGAACAGCCCAATTACCGACGCTTTAGCGATGGATCTGCTGCCGGCCAACCAACGCGGCAAATTCACCAGCATACAAAACGCCATGGGAAACCTCGGCCGTGGTGGTTTAGGGCCGGCTATCAGCGGATGGCTGCAAGCGCTGGGCGGATATGGCGCGGCGTTTTCCTTTACCGCCATCACCTATTTTATCGCCGCAACTCTCTATTTCCGCTTTTTCCATGGAGTAGAATCGGAAACAACGCTTTTTGGCTGGTTTGCCAAACGCAAAACCGCCCACGCGCGGCAATAATAAGAAACAACATAAAAAAAATTCTGTCCGGAAGCAGTCCGGACAGAATAGCGATATACAAATCGGTGTACTATGGCTGATGATTACATGCCTTTTCCTGTTTGCGCAAGAGTTGGCAGTGTGGTTTTTGCTGTTTTTGTGGAGACACGGTTTAACGCATACATAAACACATATCCCAGCACAACTACGGCGCCGGCAATCGACACCCACATCAGAACCAAAGCGTCATTGACATTAAACGAAGTGGTAAAGAAATTCATAAAGTTTGTCAGAGATGGCTGTGAAGTTGCTTCGACCGCAAATACTTGCGGAATATAGTATAACGTTGCGCCAAGCACTAAAAACGCTGTTACCAATCGATAGCCCTGCACATTGTCGTCTGTCGGGCGGGTAATTTTAATTGCTAAAGCAATCAACAAAAACAGTGTGGCCAATGAACCGGTTAACGGCAGCGCAGAACCCGCAACAATATTTGGCTCAAAGAAAATCCAGCTTAAACCAAAAGTTACCAGCATTGCGCCATCGCGCACCAATAAATAAGACATCCACCACACATCGGCGCCCAGCCGTAAACCACAGCGGCGCAGTGTGCGCACTACATACGGACGGCCAAGGTGCAGCATTAAAGTTGCAGTCCATAAAACCGGCAGAAACGCAACAATGGTGCTAATCAACCATGTTTGGCCGCCTTGAACCAACGCCTGTGTAATAGCGCTAGTCACATCTGATGAAGACAGCGGCGCCGGGGCCGGTGTCTGTGAGGCTAAGCGCACAATAGAATGGAGAATATCCGGTGAAAGAAACATTTTCAAAACTCCTCATTGCATCAAAAAATTTGATGATTGAACTTTCTTTATTATTTGGTTTCCGCTTCAGGCTGTCCGCCGGTGCGCATTGCATAAATTGCCGCAGCAGCTCCCATAACAGCTAAAAACGCAACAGAAATATATGACATGGCAACCGCTGTTACCTGATTTGTGCTGGTAACCAAATCATTAGCTAAAGTTCCCGCGCTGCCCGCGGCAATATTATTTGCCTGAACACCTAATACGTAGGGAATGAAATAGAACGCTGCGCCTAAGCCAAGCAAAAGTGTTACTAATCGATACAAGTTCGGGTTTGAATCTGCGTCGCCCATCAATTTAATAAGCAATACGCCAAACAAACATACTGCAGCCAATCCGCCGGTTATCGGCAAGTTATCGGTTATCACTACATCGGGGAAAAAGAACATAAAGCTCATTATAACTCCGCTGATAACCAGAAAATCGCGTACTGCGATATAAATCAGCCAAAGGAGGTCGGCGCCAAGGCGAAGGGTAAATTTATCAATCATATCAAGAATATAACCACGCCCCAAATGCAAACCAATCAATGCAATCCAAATTACAGGCAGAACAGCGGCTAAAGTACCTTCAAGAAATTGCTCACCGCCAGCATTGATACCGCCGATGATGCCGGTTGTTAAATCTTGAACACTAAGTGCGGTAAAAAACATCTCATGTCTCCTCAAAGAGTAATGCGCTATCGCGCTTTCACTGGTTCTTGTACAGTGTTTATAGTCGGGCAGAGATAGGAGAGGTCGCAGCGCAAACATCGAGACGCTTCACGCCGGGCTTCTGATTCAGTGAACCCTTTTGCAAATTCAATTGACCGTGTTCGCGCTTCAGCTTCCGAACGCAACGGCATTTCTGCGCGTTTGGAGGCGCGAATATCAATGGTAATTTTGCCGCTTGCCGGCAAGTAAGACTTTGTTTCAAATTCGTCATCAGGCATTTCACGAATATCTTTCGGGGACATTTTTTGTAAAAATGCGTGAATCGATTTCGCAGCCTGGCGGCCATGCGCTGCCGCTGCAATAATGGATTTGGGGCCGTAAGTAACATCCCCTGCGGCAAATACTCCATTTGCTGCTGTCGCCAATGTTTCGGTGTTTACCGTTAACCCGCCCCATTCGGCAACTTCTATGCTTGTGCCTTGTGGCAAGAAAGAGGGATCCGGCGCTTCACCGATAGCCAAGTACACGATATCGGCGTTCATATAATATTCTGATCCGGGGGCCGGCACAGGTCTGCGTCTGCCTTTGCTGTCCGGTTCACCTAAAACCATTTTCTGGCAATATATTTTGGTAAGTTTACCGTTTTCGCCTTCAAATTTTAACGGCGTGGTTAATTCATGCAGTTGAATGCCTTCTTCAATCGCGGCGCGCACTTCTTCGGCCTGCGCCGGCATTTCTGCGCGGGAACGCCGATACAATATATGCACTTCAGAAGCGCCGGAACGCAAAGCTGAACGAGCTGCGTCCATAGCTGTACTGCCGCCGCCGACTACCACGGTTACACCCTGAACTTTGGTGTCTGTTTTCAGATTATATTCTTTCAGGAAATCTGTCGCCGGAATTACACCTTTCAGATCTTCTCCCGGAACACCCAACTTCTGACTGCGCTGCGCTCCGACAGCAATCAAAACAGCGTTATGTTTCTTCTCAATATCTGTCAGCGAAATATCTTTGCCAACAGCAGTATTTAAAACAATATCCACACCATAATTGCGAATCGCTTCGATATCCCGGTTCATTTCTGCGCGGGGCAAACGATATTCGGGAATTCCGATGGCCATCATGCCTCCGGCAACCGGCATAGCGTCATACACCGTCACTTTATAACCACGGCGCGCTAAATAATAGGCTGCGCTTAATCCGGTAGGGCCGGCTCCAACAATTCCGACGGTTTCGCTATAGCTCTTTCGTGGCGGAGGAATAACTCTTTTATGAGAAGCGGTATGATCACCGGCGAATCTTTTCAGATCTTTGATGGCTATCGGCTCATCAAATTCACCGCGGCGGCAAGAATCTTCACATGGCGCAGTGCAAACTCTGCCACAAATTGATGGAAATGGGTTCGGTTCCGAAGCTACTTTAAACGCTTCATCATATTTTCCATCCGCAATCAAACTTACATATAATCCGGCGTTCGTTCCTACCGGGCACGCTGCCTGACAAGGAGCGCGCAGATCTTCGGTGCGGTCACCCAACCATGTGCGCCACGCCTGCCATGTGCCTTGCTTCTCGGCTACGCGCCACTCGTGATCTTCTCCCCACGGCGCTTCTCCGGGTTCTTCGGGGAATGCGCGGGTATATGCGTTTAGCGGCTGCCACACACCATCTGCCGGCACATGGGATATTGGTCCGCTTTTTGCAAAAGCGACCGGAATTTTAGAGCTTGTAATGGTTATAGCGTTTGTCGGGCACTCTTGCGCGCAAACATTACATCCCACACAAGTATTTACCTGAATCGGGGCAAGCATCATATAGTCTCTTGCTGCGTTTACCTCAGGCACTGGGGTAAGCAGATCTCTTGGTTTGCCTATCTCTCCGGTTCCGGATGGGCGAGTCATATCCAAACATCGTACAGGGCAAAGGTCCATACATATTCCGCAGTTTATGCATGTCACATCATTCACATTAAATTTGTACGCCAATCCAAAACCTCCTTTCGCGGTTTAACCACGTATTCGGCCACACTTGAATATCACAATTCCAATGGGTCTGAACTAACTATACAAAATGAGTATCCCAAACTAATCTCAAAACGCTGTGAAATATCACAAACAATTCTCAGATTTTACTTTTGAGGACACAAAAATGGAATCGGAATCCATTTTCATCACTTTTTGTTATTATAATGTATCGGCAGAAAAAGAAATCAATGAGAGAGGATCGCTATTCCGGCTGAATTGCATAAGCAGCGCTTTCATGCAAAAACGACGGGGCACTGTGCGCCGGCTGCTGTTGCTGCGCTTCTTTCTGCTGGGCGGTAATCATCCATAACGCAAACAGCGGCAAAAGTGAAATATACGTAATAAGCGCGCGCCGCGCAAAAAATATCGGGATTAGCGCAACAATCAACCCATCATTCCTATACCCGCGCCGCAACAACTGATACACCATTAAACCACCCCACGCGCTAAATTCTAATATTGAATATACTGCCGGAGCAAACAGCGGCAGCGCCCGCCCAATTGACAGTGACACAAACCCGATCCCTACCGGAAACATCGGGTCAGACATCGGCACAAACATGCTTTGCAGCCAAGCTTGCGGAGATAAAAGAATAAACGGCAGATTTGGCAGCAGAAAAAAAACAGCGATCCAGCCCGCGCGAATAGCAGTCTGCCGCATTCCGTATCTTTTCCACGTATAAATCAGATAAAATGGCGCAAAAAACCACGCCAGCTGTTTTACTGCGCAGCCTATCCCCACCAGCGCAGCAGAAGTTTTTGTTTTTGTAATCCATTGCCAAGCCGCCAAAATAAACACAAGCGCCAAGGCGTCAAACTCGGTAAAAAAAGTGGAAGCCATCGCCATTGAAGCCACTAACACTGTTATTTTGCTGCCTGCCGGAGCCTTTTGCACAACAAAACCAATAATCACAAATGTCGCTAAAATATCTAACATAGCAATGGATGGCAGGCCAGCCCACACCAGCGGCGCGGCGAGTAAAAACGATCCGGCGGGATAGTTGTGCCCCGTGCGGGGATCCCATTCGGGTCCGCGCGCTAACGGATTCAGCGCTTCAACACGCATTAACGAATCAACTTGATTTTGCGAAGGAAAACATAACGAGCAAGACGCAAACGCGCCGCGCTGCAGCGGAGTGCTTCCCATTTTCGGCCATATCAAAGCCGCCCGCCAAATAATGGAAGAATCAGTGTAGGGATTCACCCCATGCAAAACATCCAACGCAGATAGATGCAAATATCCCAGTGCGTCAGCGTGATAGGATGATCCGGCTGCGGAATCAATAATAACCGAAGTGGAAAATACACCCCACAGCAACAACGCCAGCAGCGCCGTCATATTTGCCGCGCGGCCCCTTAGCGCCATTGGCCTTTTTCGCCACAGCGCCGCCAGCGGCAAGGGAATTTTGGGTAAAGACGCTATCCACAACACGGCAAAAAAAAGCGCGGCGGCGGCAGGTATCGCTATTGCGGCAAATGTTTGCGGACCGGTGTTCAGCGGCAGCGAGCTAGATCTTAATAAAATGTACAACAACTGCGCGGCAAAAATAACCAGCAAATATCTTGGCTGCTGTAAAATAGCGAATGAATTGTTTCGTTTCATAGGGGGCGTCTCTGCGTTTTTTCAAAATAACAACAACGCAGATCTTCCCGTCCCAAAAAACTTACCCAAATAGGACACCGTAATGTCATTCTTCAGTGTTCTCTTCTTGGTTCTTTGAGTCAGCAAGAAATGCAAGCATTTCTCGACTTACTTACTCTCCCCAAGCGTGAATTC
>JAKAOI010000065.1:0-6718 GCA_021812265.1 Chloroflexota bacterium
TTTTAGCTCAAATATTTGTGGCGGCTCCATTTAGTGTATTAACAACACGCAGCGCATTTTTATCTATAGACAGTAATCAAAGTGACGCGGCGCAAACATTAACGGCGCATTTTTTTCGGATTTTTCGCACGGTAGAGCTGCCCCAAGTGCGGCACACCATTATTATAGGTTTGGCGTTGTCGTGGCTGCGCGCTATGGGCGAATATGGGGCAACAATGATCATGGCGTATCACCCATATACGCTGCCGGTATATACATTTGTGCAGTTAAGCAGTTATGGCGGTGTTGCCGGCGCCCTGCCTTTGGCGGCGCTTGCGTTTATTGCCAGCGCTGTTATTTTGGCGGCGTTATGGGGCGGCGCAATCCTAACAGATAAAATTTCCGCATCTGTTCAGGCTGCGCAGGTCGCAAATTGCCAATATACGCAAAATAATACACGGCCCTTGCTGCAATTTTTGGAGCCGCAGCCGGCGTTAATAATAAATGGCATATTTCGGCAAGGCAAATTTATATGCGCGGCGGCGTTAACTGCGCCCGCAGGTGTTACTGTAATTCTCGGCGTGTCTGGCTCCGGTAAGACCACACTTTTAAAAGGAATAGCCGGACTTATCCCCATTACTTCGGGCAGTGTCGCAATTGGAGATGATACGCTATGCCAAGCGAAAAAACACAGCCTTCCGCCCGCGCAGCGCAAGGTGGGATATGCGCCGCAGGGATTGGGGTTATTTAAGCATTTAACCGCTCTGCAAAATGCGGCGTTTGGAGCCGCCGGCTCTCGCGCACAAAAACGCGCCGCCGGGCAAGAAGCCTTAGCAATTGTACACGCTGCGGATCTCGCCGGACGCCAAGTGACTAAACTTTCTGGCGGACAGGCGCAACGTGTCGCCTTAGCGCGAGCGTTAGCCGCACGCCCGCGCGCGCTGCTGCTGGATGAACCCTTTACTTCAATGGATTTGCCCCTGCGTTCAGCGCTCCGCAGAGAGTTGCGCGCGCTTTGGCGCAACTGGAATATCCCCATCCTTATTACAACGCATGATCTGCAAGATATGCGTATGTTAGCTGATTACGTCGCTATTGTCGATCGCGGGGTAATTATTCAAAGCGGCGCGCGCGATTGGGTATGTGAACATCCCGTTTCAACATACGCGGCAGAACTTTTAGGAATAATAAATATTATTGAAATTACCGCCGTCGAAGTCATGCAAACCCCCGACGGCATAACGCTGCAATCTGCGCTGCATATTCAGGCGTCATCATATCCCTTTAAAGTTGATCAGGCAGCCATCCGTTTTGCGCTGGCGCCGGATCGACTGCAGCTTTCTCGCACTCCAAATACTTCTCCGCAAGAAAACATCACTTGGAATGTTGGTGAAATACTGGCAACAGAACGGGCTGATATTGGTAATTTGGCGCTATTTGCTGCGGGGCCATTCAGAATCTATGCCGTATGTCCTGCTGATTGGCTGCCCAAGGAACATGAATTGGCGTACCTGCGCATTCCCGAAGACGCGATTATACCCATAGGTTTATAGCTTTGTGAAGCAGCCGCCCAAAAATCTCTTCGCTTTCTCTTGCAATTTTACGCGCTGACCCGTCATACTGAATAATAGACCGCTTATATGGATACCCAGTAACCGGAAGTTTTAAGTAATATATGAGGTAATGTTAAGATGAGTGGCGCTGCATTCAATGGATATTCTGTCCATGCGGATTTTGATGTTCCTGTAGTCATGCGAGATGGTGTTACGCTTCGCGCAAACATATTTCGCCCGGATAGTGAAGGGGTATTTCCCGTTTTAGTAATGCGTATGCCGTATGGAAAAGATTTTCCGCTGGCTTCGTCCCTGCTGAACCCCAATTTTGCTGCGCGGCAGGGTTTTATTGTGGTTATTCAGGATGTTCGAGGCAGATTTACTTCCGAGGGAACATTTCTGCCGTTTTTGAATGAACACAACGATGGCTATGATACGGTTGAATGGGCGGCGCGTTTGCCGGGAAGCAATGGAAATGTGGGGATGTATGGCGCTTCGTATATGGGGTTTACTCAATGGGCCGCCGCGCAAACTCGTCCGCCGCATTTAAAGGCGCTGTTTCCGGTATTTACATGGGCCGACGCTATGGATGGCGCAAACCTGCGCGGCGGCGCTGTTGAATTGGGTGTTACCCGCAATTGGACGATGCAAAATGCTATGGATACCGATGTGCGCCGCGCGCGACTTACCGGGGACCCAATGCAAGCATTATTATCTATGCGCAAAATGGCCGGTGAATTAGACACTATGCCGACACGCGGCTATTTTGAAACTCCCGTTACCGGTTTTGGCCGCCGCCGCGGGATGGATTATTATGATATGTTTGATGAAAGTGTGCGTCGGCGCGCCGATACCGATTATACGCGGATTTCTGGTGTTGTAGGCAGCTATGATGAACTGGATTTTCCCGCCTATCATATCGCCGGGTGGAGCGATATTTTTTTGGGCGGCTCCATCCGTAATTTTACGGAACTCACTAAGCGCGGCAAAGCTCCACAAAAGTTGATGATTGGTCCGTGGTCGCATTCCGAGCAGGGAGAGCGTATTGGCGCAATAGATTTTGGTTTTGCCTCTTCATTATCATTTATTAATTTGCAGTCAGATTTCTTTACATTACAGCTGCGTTGGTTCAGCAGATTTTTGCGCAGCGAGCCAAACGGTATAGACACGGAACCTCCCGTACAGATTTTTGTAATGGGCGCAAATACTTGGCGCTACGAAAATGAATGGCCGCTTGCAAGGGCTGTGACAACACCATTTTATCTGCATAGCGGCGGCTCGGCAAATACATTGCATGGCAACGGCAGCCTGTCCGCCGAAAAACCCTTGGATGAGCCTTCCGACACATATATTTATGATCCCGCTAATCCAACCCCAACATTGGGCGGCGCTTTACTGATGCATCCCGTGTTTCAGGGCGGCCCGCAAGATCAGCGCCCCGTTGAGCGCCGTGATGATATGTTGGTATTTACTTCCGAGCCGATGCGGGATCCCGTTGAAGTAACCGGACCGATTACGGTGACGCTATACGCCGTTTCAGATGCGCCCGACACTGATTTTGTTGCCAGGCTTTCTGATGTTCACCCGGATGGTTTTACGCGCAATTTAACCGATGGTGTTATTCGCGCGCGAATGCGCAATGGTCTGCAAAATGAATCGCTCATTACCCCGGGACAGGTGTATGAATATACCATCGATCTATGGGCGACTAGCAATCTTTTTCTGCCCGGCCATCGCATTCGGGTGGATATAGCCAGCAGCAATTTTCCGCGGTGGGATCGCAATATGAACACCGGCGGCGTATATGGCGAGGAAACATCCGGCCGGCCGGCTAAACAGACAATATTGCATAATCAACAATATCCGTCGCATATTTTATTGCCGATTGTGCCAGCTCGATGAAACGCACATATATTTTTATTTTTGCGGCTATGGTTTTTTTGCCCTTGTCCATGGCGCTGGCCGCCGCGTTTGGCCCTGTGTATATCAGCCCGGATATTGTAGCAAAAATACTGTTGAACCAAACCGGCCTGTTTCACTTTACGCCAAATTGGCCAAGCTATGCGGCGCCGATAGTGCTGGATGTGCGCCTGCCTCAAATTGTGGAAGGCGCTATTGTTGGTGTTGCTTTGGCGCTTTCGGGTGTATTATTTCAAGGGTTGCTGCGCAACCCTTTGGCAGATCCTTTTCTGTTGGGCGCTTCATCAGGCGCGGCGCTCGGCGCTACTATAGCGTTTGCCATACCGGCGTTTTATTATATAGCGGGATTTTATGGTGTGCCGCTGTTGGCGTTTGCGGGATCGCTGCTTTCGGTTGCTTTGGTATACATGCTGGCTCGGGTAGATAATCGTGCGCCGGTGGTTACCCTGTTGCTTTCGGGTGTTGCTGTCAGTGCGCTGCTCGGCGCTGCGCAAACTATTATTATTACGCAAAACGCTGCCGTCAGTGACAGAATTGGGTCATTATATTTATGGCTTTCGGGCGGCATTATTTTAAATACTTGGTGGCCGATTGGCGCAGTTGCTTTTATTGTATGCGCTGCATTTGTTGTTGCGGCGCTTATTGCCCCGGTGTTAGATACGTTTGCCGTGGGTGAAGAAAACGCCGCTTTTTTAGGTGTGCGTGTAGAACGCGCAAAATTTGGCGTTGTTGCTGCGGCGTCGCTGTTAGTGGCTTGCGCAGTTTCACTGAGCGGGCTGGTTGGCTTTGTTGGATTAGTAATACCGCACATTTGCCGGCAGCTTATTGGCCCCAAACATCGCCCGCTTATCATCATGTCGCTGTTTACAGGCGGCAGCTTTCTTATATGGGCAGATACGCTTGCCCGCGTTTTTATGCCTGCGTTTTTTCACACATACACTGAATTGCCATTAGGCGTGGTTACTGCTCTGATTGGCGGCCCATTCTTTTTATGGCTGCTGCGCCGTTCCAGCAGAACTACGCGCGCTTAACCATGTTCTTAACAGTAGTTTTTGCGCCGCATTTGGCGGACATTGTACAATACGATTAGTTTGATATTGTATATTGCCGGCGCGCGGCGCCTGTTTTGGCGCAAAAGTTTCCTGATAGCGCAGTCGTATTATTTTATCAGTATGGAAGTTGAACGTATGTCTATTGATGTTTCTGCAGAAATTGCCGCTTTAGTTCCCGAAATGATCGCTATTCGCCGCGATTTGCATCAACACCCGGAATTGGCCTTTGAAGAGACGCGAACCGCGGAGATTATAACAGCAAAATTGACAGAATTAGGCTATCAGGTGTATAGCGGCCTTGGGCAAACCGGAGTGGTGGGCTTTTTCTCCGGCGGAAGAGCCGAGAGTGACGCCAAGAATCTATTAATTCGCGCCGATATTGATGCCCTGCCCGTGCAGGAAGCAAACCAAGTTGAATATCGCTCGCAAGAACCGGGAAAAATGCACGCTTGCGGCCATGATGGCCATATCGCCATCGGGTTAGGAGTTGCGGCGGCGTTGGCGGCGATACGAGCGCAGCTGCCATTTCATGTTACTGTTCTGTTTCAGCCGGCTGAGGAACGCGCCGGTGGGGCTATGGCAATGACTCGTGATGGTGTGTTTGAAAAAGTTCCACATCCTGATGCTGTGATTGGTTTGCATTTGTGGAGTCCTTTCCATGTCGGGACGATAGGGGTAAAAGCCGGCCCAATATTTGCCAGCGCTGATGAATTTATTATCCGTGTGCGCGGCAAAGGCGGCCACGGCGCTATGCCGGAATTAAGTGTAGACCCCATTGTAGCGTCGGCGCATATTGTTACTGCACTGCAAACCCTAATCAGCCGTGAAATTGCGCCAAGTCACCGCGCAGTCGTTACGGTGGGCGCTATTCATGGCGGAACGGCGTTTAATATTATTGCTGATGAAGTGATTTTAACCGGAACGGTGCGCGCGTATGATCCTGCGGATAGAGCGCATATTATGAAACGTATCGGCGAAGTAGCTGCCGGTGTTGCAATGAGTTTGCGCGCCGAGTGTACTGTTGGAGGGGATCTCGGCATTCCACCGTGCGTAAATGACGCCGGTGTGGCGGCAGTTGTGCGCGCTGCGGCAGCACAAACCGTAGGCGAAAGCAATATTATTGAAGATTGCATGCAAACGGTGGGCGATGATATGGCGCATTTTTTAGAAACTGCTCCCGGCTGTTATTTTCTGGTTGGCGCAGGCAATCCCGAAGAAGGCATACAAGCGCCACATCACAGCGCTCTTTTTAATATAGATGAAAATAGTTTGCGGATTGGCGCGGAAACCTTGGTGCGCGCCGCGCTGCTGCTGTTTCCTTAAACTTTAGCGCGTCACTTGCCCAAATAAATACATGAGCAAGGCAAGCGCTATAAGCGCTGCGCAATTTTTCAGCGCCGCAAGAACGGAGCCGCCAAATAAAATATGAATTATGGTAAACCTCTGCTGATTTATAACGCAGATATTATAACAATGGATCCCCAAACGCCGCACGCAGCGGCGCTGGCGGTGAATCCTGCCAATGGACGCATTATTGCAACAGGAGCCAGCGTTTCCGATGTTGAACTTGTAATTGGGAAGTTTACTCAGATGGAAATGTTAGACGCAAAGGGAAAAACTATTATTCCCGGATTGATAGATTCTCATGCGCATTTTTACAGCGCTGCGTTGGATACTATGGATGTTGATCTGGGTGTTGCGGCAAGTGAAGCCGCCGCCGCCGAGATGATTGGCCTAGCGGCGGCAAAAATACCGCCCGGGGTATGGCTGACCGGGCGTCACTGGAATCAGAATAATTGGCGCAGCCAGCAGTTTCCCACTAAACACTCGCTGGATCGCGCCGCTCCGCAGAGTCCGGTTTTGTTGTGGACACACAGCCAGCACGCCATATGGGTCAATTCTGCGGCGCTGCGTATTGCCGGAATAACTCGCGAAACGGAAGATCCAATAGGCGGGCATATAGGGCGAGACGCTGATGGAGAACCGGACGGAATGTTATTTGAAAACGCCGTTCAGCCGGTATTGGCAGCCTATGAGCGAACTCGCGGGCTGGATGATATGACATGTGACGCATATGAGCAGGTTATTCAAAATAGCTTGGCGCGAGGGTTAACAGGATCTGTTTTGATGGAGGGCTGGCCGGCGCTGAAAATTGAACAGCAACTATTGGGGCAAGGTAAACTGCGTTTCCGCTTTAACCACTATATTCCGGCA
>JAKAOI010000065.1:6728-8800 GCA_021812265.1 Chloroflexota bacterium
ATAGATGCGATGATCGCTTTAGGTTTAGAAGGCGGCTTTGGCAATGAATGGATTACGCTTGCAGGGATAAAAATATTTTCTGACGGCGCGCTGGGTTCGCGAACCGCTGCAACGATAGCGCCATATGCGGATAGCGCCGCAAATCATGGAACATTGACGCACACCGAAGAAGAATTAAGTGATTATTTGCGGCGCGCGGCGCGCAATAATATCGGCGTCGCTATTCACGCTATTGGGGATAAAGCGGCAAATGCAGTGTTGAATGCAATAGAAGCCGTAAGAACCGGCGATTTTGCGCAGCCGCAGCCTTCAAAAATGATTCGGTTGGAGCATGTTCAGCTGATTACGCAACAAGATATACAGCGAATGGCAACGCTGGGTGTGTGCGCTTCGGTGCAGCCATTTCATGCGGTTTCCGACAGGCAAACTGCCGACGCTGTTTGGGGAACCAGTGAATCGCTGATGTACCCGTATGCCTCTTTAGCAAAAGCCGGTATTTTGGTGACGCTGGGGTCTGATTTGCCGATAGAAACCAATGATCCATGGAAGATAATCAGCGCCGCAGTGAACCGGACAGATTATCGCTGGCCGGATCGCGCGCCGTGGCGAACGGAGGAGGCGCTGACGGTTCAGCAGGCGTTGGCAATGTATACGGTTCATGCGGCGGCGGCGGCGGATTGTGGAACTTGGCGTGGTGTAATCCGCGCGGGGTATGCCGCAGACTTTATTGCGCTGGACGAAAATCCGCTGGCAATTCCCGCAGAGCGCATCGCCGAAATGCAGCCACAGGCAGTTTTTGTGCATGCTGAGCCGGCGTTTGGCGCGCTATAAATAGATTTTATTGACAGGAAGAATATGGGTTGAGCAAACCCAGCGCAAAGCATATAGCAAATTATGTATGGTTTTTGTATCTCTTACTTTGCTGACGCACAAAAACCATACCGCTGGTTTTTCCTGAACATCTTTTATTTTTATTTGCGTCGCTGTTTGCTCAAATATCAGCCGACTGTTTGTGAAATTAAGGCTGAGTTGGCGGAATGAATCCCAAACTTGAAGTAAAATAGGCGTTTTTTGTCAATGTAGTGATTGTTGGGTATTCATATTGATTGAGCGTTATGGCTGAAATGGTAATCGGGGTGGATGGATCGATAACCGTTTTCCCATCACTCACTTGTTCATAAGCGTTTCCTATATTGGCGGTAATAGTAATAATGGTATTCGTTTCTTGATTCCATGCGGTTGCATATTGACCGGGGACCAGCGATGTGATGGTGTCGGTATCTAAATGAGCTATCCATGTTTGAAGATCGCCGGTGGTTTGAGATCCGGTAGTCAACACCATTTCTTGGGAACCGGGCTTCCACACAGCGTTGGTAACTTCATTATTTTGCAATATTGCTTCAATATGTGGGTATTGAGTAATTTTCCCGGTTTGCAGATTCATGGTTGCAATCACAGTATTGAATGGCTGCATTTCCTGGTATTTATCACTGATAAAAACTGTTTTGCTGTCAGGAGAAATAACGCCATATTCTATTGGCATCCCAGAATGATAGAGTGTCCCTATCGTAGTTACTTTTCCTGTGGTAATATCCAGTGACTCAATTGTATAGTGGTTGCTTTCGTCGAAGTTATCTGGCGGAAGCAGTCCGTTTCCCAGCAAAAGATGTGTTGAGTCAATCCATCCCAGGAGATCGGAGCTATTTGAGAAATTATCGTATGGAACTTGGGCGGGGATTCCGTCATAGGTATTAATAATCCAGAAATTATTATCTTCATCTACAACAGCTTCTTTGTCTCCTTGTGGCGCCCAGAATGCTTTGGACGCCAAAAAATGTAACGGCGCATATCGAACAGAGATTACCCCTTGGATATCCATTGTCATAAAGCGGCTGAGATCCATACTGAAAGTATGGCCATCTGGGCTAATGGCGCTGCACAGAAAAGGGTCAAAATCAGTTTCTTATTTTTTACCCAAATAGAGACTTTTCTGTTCACATCTTCCAGAGTTCTGCTATGTATTCTCCTCTCTATGATGTGATATACTTCATATCAGTACCGCTAGTCCAACG
>JAKAOI010000066.1 GCA_021812265.1 Chloroflexota bacterium
GGCACAAATTATGGCGCGGTATATATTTGGGATTTTCTGAATGAAAATATGCAGTTAGTGCAGCAACGAAATAATTGCTTTATCTTTCGGCTGATTTTTACCGGGATAAATCACTTCACTGCTTGGCTTACCGCCGCCACGGGGAAAAGTGTCTCTGTTTATAGTATTACGCCACATAAAAAGCAATAATCATATTCTGCAATTTTTCTTGCAAAAAGTTATTGAAAAAAGAAGGTTTGGGGGCAAGGTAATGTCTCTAAACCTTCTTTAAAGATCTGCCGCCCCCTGTATATCCGCATTGTGAAACAACAGTTAGTGGTTAATTTTGTGAATAAACCGCCAAATTGGTAAACAGCGCCTCGCCGGGGTTGGCGCCTGCTACAGCGCCAAGACCAATAGTACTCGCGCCCGATAAGCTCCATCCCGTAAAATGATCTGTTTCTGCGCCATTTATTGCGATACTAAACCCATTGTTGGAAACATCAAACTGTAAAGTATTTGCTTCAACTCCTGATGTGTACCATTGAATGCTGGATCCCCCGTGCAAAGATATCCAATCTCCTTGGCTGCTTAGCTCTTCTATATCATATGTTCCTTGAGATGAGATCACGAAACGTACATTTTGGCTAAGGTAGACCGCGGCGTTTAAATTGTTGGATAACACGTTTTGTGGCTGTATGGTCACCTTTAATTGATATGGCAGCGCAATTGGCAAGGTAAGATTGCAAGACGCCATATCAAATTGCGCAGTTTGCTGCATAGTTGCGTCTAATCCCTGTGAGGAAAAAGCGCATTGCGAATTTGCTGTGCTGTGAAAATTCCAAGCTCCATCGTTTACTAATAACGAACTGGAGTATATCTGTGTTCCCGAAATTGCCGGCGCCTTAATAGCTTGGGAGGAGCCGTAAATAGCCAACGCAATTGCCGCTATGGTTACTGTTATGCTTA
Organism: Chloroflexota bacterium; assembly: GCA_021812265.1. GTDB lineage: Bacteria > Chloroflexota > Ktedonobacteria > Ktedonobacterales > JACDGC01 > JAJYBV01. The sequence continues at coordinate 949 of JAKAOI010000066.1, forward strand.
TAATGGATAAAATAAGCGGGATAAATTTTCCGGACCCTGCAGGTGATTCTGCAGGAGGGACCGGCGGGCGCTGTGGCTGAATCATGACATACGGCTGCCCGCCATACATCTGCGCATATGGCTGTGGCTGCTGCTGAGAATAATTATTCATAATTTATTATCTGTTTCTTTTTTTTGTTATTGAAAGCGCTGGCCCAGTATACCGGCAGCGCAATTTGTACTTGTTTCGTTTATGTGTTTCGCGTTAATACACCGGACGCCGTGGAAATTTGCGCGTTTTCGGATGTTTTTTCTGTCGGCTTCAGCCGCAGCGCGCCGGTCATCTTGATAAGCATCAGCGCGATAAGGATATAAATTGCGAAAAACAGAAAGATTTGGGTTGTTTCATACATTCCCAGAAAATAAAGGGGATAGTTCAACGCATTTCCAATCGGTCCCGGAACCAAGTTCAATAAATTAGAGCCATTAAACAGCGCATGCTGCAGAATTGCATAGATAATAGCCCCAATCCCTTTCAGCGCGCGCAAGCGTACACCTTTGCCGCGGAAAATATAATACCAGCCCAGTGTCGCCATGCCGGCGCCCACGCCATGAAGCAGTCCCGCGCCAATACGCTCAAACGCTACCTGAATCCAATCTGCCTGGCCGGAAGAAATATATCCGATGGTTTCAAAAATATTAAAGCCAATACCTGAAGCTAACCCAAGGGCAAACGCCTCGGCCGGCGAACGGATTCTGCCAATGAGAATTAAAGGTCCGGATGGCTTAAATCCCTCTTCTACCAATGGCGCAACGACTGAAATAATCAGCAAGGTATACAGAACACTGGAGTTGCTGTTTAAAATGTTAGAATTGAGTGCGCCTGGCCCGTTGGCAAACCAAATAGCAATCACGGCGCTGGCGGTCAGCTCTAATATAATTGCTATCAGTGTAGCTAAAAACATGCCGCTCAGCAGAGACATCCACAGGCGCCGCCACGTTGTTGGGTTTCCCAGACGATTTATTGTAAACGCTAAAATGGTCAGCGCAGGCAATACGCCGGAAAGCACAATCAAAAATGAACTAAACATACCTGAAGGTGGCAGCGAAGTCAATTTTATAGCAAATTCTGTTATGAATACTGCGGCAGTCAGCGCCGCAAAAATATAAAACGGCGGGAAGCGCGCTGCAGCCGATGATTTATTGGCAATTGCGCGAATCGCAAAATACAGCCCCACACCGCCGCCGCCAAGCGCTGCAATAACCAGCAGAACTACCAACGCCGCGGCGGAACCCAGCGGACTGCCCAATAATACATCTATACCACCAATAAGAACAGAAAATAATCCGCCAATAAGCAGCAAGGCAAGAGCTATAACGCTGATGATGCCCAGCGTCAGGCGATATGCGCTTCGTTGCGGTTTTTGTGATAGCTGCGGGGGCGGAATCATAGTATAATATCCGCCGCCTTGTGCGGGATAATAATATTGCGGCTGCTGTTGCTGCGGTTGCGGTTGCGGTTGATATGTTCCGTAACCGCCTTGTCCAAATATAGGGTAACCAGGCTGCGGCTGCGGTGAATTTTGTTCGGAAACCGGCTGCTGAAAATCTGGCTGATAAGGTCCCATATATGATCTTTTTTTCCTTTCGGCGATAGCGCCGGTAATATGCTATCTAAGTATAGCAAATTTTGTGACGATAACAGAGTATATTTTATACGAAATTACGTAAAATGTGAAATTCTACCACACATAATTGGGGATATTGCATAAAATTGATTGTTTTTTTGTTATAAAATGGCAATATAAAACGTTTTATGTTTTATAATGAGGATGATCTTTTAGCAGCAGCCATATTCAGAAACTTTGGAGATATATGTGTATATGGAGCCAGATGATAATTCGCCGACTATACCCGAACAGAATGCTGTTCCGCCAACAACACAAAAAAATGTGGTATTTCCCGATACAAATGATGAGGCTGCGCCATGGGAACTGCCGGCGCAACCCGCAAAAGCGCCTGGTGGCGGCCCAAAATTAGGCTTGGGTTTTTCAATCGGCCTTATAGTTTTAGGTATTATTATTATTTCTGTGGTAGCAGCCTTATCTTTTAATAAATCTCCCAGCGATGTTGCCGTTCAGGCCACTGCAACACTCACAGCCACTGCCACAACAAACGCCATAACTCCTACAGCCACATCGGAGCCGATAAATTCAAATGACGCTTCGGCGTTGGTTACCCAATTTTATTCTTTTGTCAGCAGCCAGCAATATCAAAATGCGTATTACTTGTTAAGCTCTGCGCAGCAAAAACAGCTTTCCGAACAAAATTTTGCCGCGCAATGGAGCCAAGTAAAACAGGTTACTATTGTTCCCAATTCTATTCAGGTAAATATCGATCCATCCGGCGCAACCGCAACAGTGTCTCTGAGCTATCAAGAATTGGTTGCGGTTGGCGGGCAAGTTGAGCAATTAGAGATGTTCAACGCAACCTTGAATGTACTGTATGATCAAGGTAATTTAAGAATCGATCAAATTACCGCATCCAACATTACTCCTACAGCCACGCCAACTCTTGCGCCAACCGCAACGCCGACTCTTGCGCCAACCGCAACACCGACTTTAACGCCGACAACAACACCGCCGCCAAACACTTCGCCGTCGCCAACTACGTCACCGGCGGCGGCCGGCTAAATATTGCATAGGTTGTATGTTTGCAATCAAGGTAACTGCCGACCCAAAAATTTAGTTTCAGCCGGCAGTTATTTTTTGCTTCAGAAAACATTATGCGCCAGACTCCAATTTCAGCCGCAGTTTTTTTAATGCGCGTTCTTTTAATTGACTGGCGCGCTCTACTGATATGCCAAGTTCAGTTGCAATAGATCGCAGGCTGCGCAAATTGCTGTTTAAACCAAAATATCCCTGAATAATATATGTTTCACGCGCATCTAATTGCGCTACCGCAGCGTTCAGCCGATTTTCAATAGACTCTTCGCAAATCGATTCAGCGCTTTCGGAGGTGTAACTGTCTTTGCAGGGAATGTTTTCGGCTTGATAGTTCAACGGCTGCGAAGAATCAATAAAATAATGCGCCAACCGAATTTCAGCAAGACTGCACCCTGCGGCAAGCAGCGCCGCATCATCTGGCGCGGCTCCGCTGTTTTGCGCATTGCGCGCTGCCGCCCGTACCTTCCAATACGCCAGCAGCACATGTATTGGGTGCCGTATCAGCTGCCGCTGACGGTAAGCAAACTGAGAGCAGTATTTACGCGCCCAAAACTCGGCAAATACAAAAAAAGTTTGTTTTCGGCTGCAATCACAACGCTTAATTGCTTCAGCGATACCAAGAAACCCTTCTTGCGCCAAATCCTCCGGATCTATGCCCGGCATATGATACAACTTGATGATATGCGCCAGCATCGGCGCGCATTTGCGGCATATCACGCAAAACGCGCAGTTATCGCCCTCGGCGGCGGCGCGAATCAATTCCGCCAAATCTTTCTCGGCATATGCTCGTTCGTCTTCCTCGGTTCCGCTGACGTTGAGCATGCGCTGCACAACGGCAAATTCGTTTCCAAAACCATATGCGTGCTTTTCCATACCCATATTCCCTCACACATTTGCTTCCCCTTGCCAAATGAAAGCGCTATGCAAAAGAGCCGGATCATTGCTGTGAATGGGGATATGATGTTGCGCAGCAATGCGTGCGTTCCTCTTTGCAAACACACAATTGAATGTTTTGTATCCGAAGATAAAGGTATGAGCTGATAATATTGCGCGCGCCGCGTCTCCTTGTGCCGGCGCCCGGCAAAAAACAGTCATAGTAATGAAGTGATTGAATTCAGGACTTTCGCTTCAGCATAGAAAACCGGGGATGTACAAGGGGCAGGCGCCCCTTGTACGGGGTTCTGGGGTGTTCCCAGACCTCCCTCTTGTTTCAGATACGAGAGAAATATGCTTTCTTTCAAGCGAAAGCCCTATAAATTGAAATTCTAACGATTTGAGTGAATGATCCCCGAAAACTATCACAAATATTATTACACAAGTAAATCGGCAAACAGTCATTGCTACTGAAGGGCAGTCTTGTAGATATATGGGAAAATGATTACTTTTGCCTGAGAAAACGGGGACTTTTATCCGTCAAATTTTATGTGCGGCGGCGTTCATCTGACAAGATGAGCCGCCGCCGGATCGCATAAAAATTTTGATGGGGCAAAACCCTGCAATAGCAAAGAAAAAATGAGCAAAGCGGTTAATTTCGCACCGAAAAATAGATTGCCGATCGGTTATGCGTTATAAACGCCGCCGTTGATTGTTCCGGGTTTAATTGGCAGCCATCGGTAAGCGATACGCCGATGGAATCTTCAACAGGCATAAGCGCAAATAGCTTTCGATGGTCTTCAATCTCTGGTATCGCAGGGTATCCCCAGCTATACCGCCGGCAAAAACCGCCATCATCCGGTTGTCCGCCCAATTCAGCGCGTACCCGCGCGTTAAGATATTCTGCCAGAGCCTCGGCCATTTGCACACTAAACCCATACCAGAAATAGGCTTCGGAAAAATTCCCGTCTTGCTGCAAACGATCGGTGTATTCAGAGGCGCGTTTTCCCATTGTTACAACCTGAAACACTGCGATATCTGGCGTGGCGCTTTCAGATTGCGTTACAAAATAATCGGTTAAACACAGTCTATCGCCATCCGGTTGCCGCGGAAAATGAAAGCGCTGCAATTCGCGTTTTGTATCTGCAGGATCCACTATAATCAACTCTTCATCCGCAGCCCAGCATGGAAAATATCCATAGATTGCGCGCGGAGAAACGATACGGTTGATTCTTGCTTGTCGGACCATTTCTGCCAGTCGCGGCTCAAATTCTGCGGCCACAATGCGTTCATATTCTGCGCCATGAGCTTTGGCTCCCCAACGGCCGCGAAACAGCGCATTACGATCTAAAAACGGAACAATATCTTCCACTGCAATCGAACCTAAAACTCTTGGGCCAAGAAAAGGCGGAATCGGTATTTTTTCTGCAGCGCGGCGCATTGGCGCATTTTTTTGCGTTTCCTGTGGGGTCTTTTGCCGCAAAGTTTCGGTTCGCTGCTCGCCGGCTATTGATTCTTGCACTATTGTGCGCCGTAACGTATCATACGTATCTGTATGAACAATCTGATCCATAAGGGAAAGGCCTTCAAAAGCGTCGCGCGCATAGAAAACGCCGGGATCGTATACATGCCGCTGGGCGTCCTGTTCATCACCCACCCATAAAATTCTGCGGCCAAATGCGCGGTTTATTGCTGCGCCGCCGACAATCACGGGAAACCGCAAGTTGCGTTTATCTAATTCCTGCACACACAGCGCCATTTGCTTCGATGTGCTGACAAGCAGAGCAGATAAGCCGATTGCGTCTGCCTGGACCTCTATAGCCTTATCAATGATGGTGTTAATTGGTGTTTGTTTACCGAGATCGTACACCGTATAACCATTATTGGAAAGAATGGTATTCACTAAATTTTTGCCGATATCATGCACATCGCCGTACACTGTCGCCAAAATAACTTTGCCTTTTGTATAGCCTTCTATCCGCTCTAAATAATTTTCCAAGTGTGTAACGGCTTTTTTCATAACTTCGGCAGATTGCAGCACGAAGGGTAAAATTAATTCACCGGAGCCGAATCTGTCACCCACATCTTTCATCGCGGGCAGCAGTACAGTGTTTAATGTATCTACTGCGGCGGCGCTTTGGGCAGATTTCAGTGCTTCTGCCGAAGCGTTTTCGATTTCGGCGGGCAGACGGTTTTGCACTGCGGCGTCTATCAGCCGTTCAATGCCATCTTTTTTGCGCTGCACTATCATATAGTGGATTTTTTCATCTACCGTCATTTCGGCGGTGGGGTCTATGCGTTCATCAGTTTTCTTTTTTGTGCGGCCGTGCTCTTCATAATATGCAATAAATCGCGGCAAGGCGTCGATATCGGCGTTAAAAATTAACTGATCGCACAAGGCGCGCTGTTCGGCGTCTATTTCGGCGTAAGGTGTAATATGTGTTGGGTTTACAATGGCTAGGTCTAAGCCGGCTTCTACAGCGTGGTATAAAAATACACTGTTTAACACTGCGCGGGCATGTGTTCCCACACCAAAAGAGCAGTTGCTCACCCCCAAAATTGTCAAAGCCTCGGGCAGATGTTTTTTCATCAGCCGGATTGCCTGCAAAGTTTCCTTTGCGGAATCGCGCAAATCTTCTTGTCCGGTAGTTAAAGGAAATGTCAGCGTATCAAAAATCAGCGCGCCGGGTGGCAAGTCATATTCGGTTGTTGCAATATCATATATGCGCTTAGCTATGGCGTATTTGCGTTCGGCGGTTTTTGCCATACCTTCTTCATCAATCGTCAGGGCAATGACGGCTGCTCCATGCTCTTTAATCAGCGGCAATACAGTTTCAATACGCTGGCGGCCGTTTTCCATATTAATCGAATTTACAATTGCGCGGCCGGGATATGTTTCCAGCGCGGCGCGGATAACGTTTGCTTCGGTAGAATCTATAACCAGCGGCGACTCTACACCTAACGACAGCGCTTTTACCGCGCGCTTCATCTGCTCTGCCTCATCTGCGCGTTCTGTAAGCGCCAAACACACATCTAAGGTATGCGCGCCCCATTCAATTTGGTCTCGCGCAACTGCGACCAGCGCGTCATAATCATCGCGCAGCACGGCGTCTTTTATTTTGCGGCTTCCCTGTGTGTTGACTCGTTCCCCTACAATCAGCGGCTTGGGTTCTTGGCGCAATGAAACAGCGCGGATGCCGCCGGCGACAAAATCAAGCGCAGCGCCATATCCCTCTGATGGAGCCGTATGATGTATGCGTCGAACGGGAGCTGTGCGGGTATCTTCCGGCAAGGACCAAACGGCGTCGCAGATGGCAGACAGATGTTCGGGAGATGTGCCGCAGCAGCCGCCGATAATATTTACGCCATACTTCGCAACAAACGCTTGCAGCTCACGCGCCATCGGTTCCGGCTCCAGCGGATAGATGGCGCGGCCATTTACATTTAAGGGCAGCCCGGCGTTGGGAATAGTGGAAATAGGAAGAGGGCAGTTATCGCTTAAAAAGCGCGCCGGTTCGCGCATATGCTCTGGTCCGGTAGAACAATTCATGCCGATAATGTCTGCGCCCATATGGATAAGAATCGTCATAGCTGCGGAGATATCTGTGCCCAGCAACATTCTGCCGCTGGTGTCCAGCGTTACCTGCGCCTGAATGGGCCGCCAAACATGCAGCGCGTCCATTGCCTGTCGGATCCCTGTTATCGCGGCGCGAACCTCTAAGATATCTTGACTGGTTTCGATAAGCAGCACATCGGCGCCGCCTTCAATCAAAGCGCGCGCCTGCTCTTGAAAAATATCCACCAATTCTCGATAGGTAATTGCGCTCAATGTGGGATCGCTGCCCGAAGGAAGCATACCGGTTGGTCCGATAGAGCCGGCGACAAAGCGTGGTTTTTGCTCGGTTGCGAAGCGGTCGGCAAGATTGCGGGCTAATGCCGCGGCGGCGAAATTAATATCGTATGTTTTTGCGCCTAAGCCATATTCATCTAATTTCAGCCGGCTGGCGGTAAAGGAATCAGTTTCAATCACATCAGCGCCGGCCTGTAAAAAAGCGGTGTGCACATCGGCAACGGCGGAAGGTTTGGTTAAAACAAGCGCTTCGTTGCAGCCTTCATATGGCGCGCCGCCAAAATCTGCGGCGGAAAGCCCCATTTTTTGCAGATTTGTGCCCATTGCTCCGTCAAAAATAACAATTTTTTGATAAACTGTCTGCAAATATGCGGAATTTTTTATCATGGCTA
>JAKAOI010000067.1 GCA_021812265.1 Chloroflexota bacterium
TCCGATCTTGCCGATGAATTGCGTGGACGTAAACCATCGCATACATATGAAGGCAGAGTGGTCTGCTTCTTGGAAACCGGTAAAAGCCAGGCTTCGATACTATGGTTTGATTATAAGCACCCACCAAAGCCGCCGAAACCGTCGTTGTTCTGGCATCTTGATAAAACTGCGCTGAACCGTTTTTATTGGGAAATTATTCCCCCGGCTATAGCGTAACACATGTAGTAGTAATTTGAAAGGGAACTAACATATGAACACTCCTATGGAAAATATTGTCAACCCGGTAGTAAATGATGGCCGAGTGAACCGTATGTCGATTATTCTGTTTTCGGGAACCGTAGATAAACTGCTGGCGGCTTCTATCATGGCTACAGGGGCTTCGGCAATGGGACTGGAAGTAGATATATTTTTAACGATGTGGGGCATGATGGCGTTTCGTAAAGGCGCACATAAAGAGTTGAACAAAGTCAGCGCCGATTTTGCGGAATATGCGCCGATGCTGCAGCAGAAACTATCGGGGCCGGGCGCGCCGAATTGGATGGAAAATCTTGAACAAGCTAAAGAAATTGGTGATGTGCATGTATATGCCTGCGGCATGACGCTGGAAATGTTTGGCATGAGCAAAACCGATCTTGAAGACATTGTGGATGATGTTGTTGGTGTCGCCGGCTTTGTTGAGCGGGCTAAAGAAGGCAAGGTAACGTTATTTGTTTAAGGCTGTCGAGCTGAAGTAAACTTTTACCCCTCTAGAGGCGGGGCGGGAAAATGAATTTTCCGCCCCGTTTCCATACACTGCTGCAAAACAAATATGCGCAGTGTTTTCTTCAATGCATTTTGAGGCATGGAGGCGCAAGGGACTTGTGTTGATGTGAGCCGGAGTTTTGGATATTGCAATGCCATCCAAAACTGGATATAATCCATAATGAAAGCAAGAACCCGCCATGGCTTTAGCCCATGTGGAGCGCCAAACTGAAAGCGTGGCGCAGCTATGGCCGCCGCTTGACATATTTTTGCAGCACACAGAGGGATGATGTATATGCCGACAGTTACATTTCAACGCGAAAATAAAGTAGTGACCGTTGAAGAAGGCGAAAATTTACGTTACGTTGCAATGGAGCATGGGATCTCCGTTTATTGTCATATTTTTAACCTGACTAACTGCCATGGCAATGGGCTTTGCGGCAGCGATAAGGTGCAGATTACACCTTCCAATGTAGTAAGCCCTCGCACGTCCTTGGAAAATTTTCATTTGAAGAAACGTCCCGATTTGCGACTGTCGTGCCAAGTAGTCATTCATGGTGATTGCACAGTTGTTACGCAGTGCGGCAAAAAATAAAATAGTCAAAGAGTTTCCGCAGATGTTTTGCGGCGATACAGCCGGGCCGGCCGATGTGGTCCCTCCATTTTGACATCACTGGTTTCATCCAGCGAGTGGATGGAGAAGATTTTTTTGCGGAAATTGCGCTTATCCAGCTCACGGTTTAAAATTGCCTCATAGGCGTTTTGCAGCTCCCGTAGGGTAAACTCTTCGGAAACCAAGTGAAATCCGATGGTAGTATACTCAAGTTTACCCTGCATTCTTTTCAGCGTATAACGCAATATCGAATCGTGATTATACGCCATGCTCGGCAAAGATATAACGGGCCACCACTGTGCGCCGGCCAGTGATTTTACCGCTTGCATATCTAAACTGCTTTCGTTTCCCAGCGCAAAATATACCACGGAAACAACTCTTCCCCGCGGGTCTTGTTGTATATCTCCAAATGTGTATAACTGTTCCAGATAGATGTTCCGTTGTCCTGTCATATGCTCCAGTTGGCGCCGCGCGGTTTCCTCTACTCCGTGGTTGGCAGAAACATACGCCGAGGGAATGGCCCATAAACCGGCCGATTCAGTGTCTAGTTGTATGAGCAGCGCTTGCAGTTTAGCGTCGAAAATGGTAAGCAGAACTACCGCTGTTTCCACAATAGGCCGCGCTACCGCATCTGTAGAAAATGCGGATATATTTTGCGGCGCCGGGTATAGCTCGGCGTTGTTCTGCTGTACAACGCTATCGTTGCTGTCTAAGCGCTGCTTCATAAAATGAGTGTTACCTGACGTATCTTTTCGTCGCGAATAAATGTAATATGCAGCTGGTCACCTATGGAATGACGTTGGACTACTGCGGCCAATTCGCGGGGTTCTTGTACAATGGTGTTATCAGCGGCAAGAATAATATCGTGACTTTTTAATCCGGCGCTGCTGGCTGGGTAATTTGGCGCTACATCTATGATGGCGACAGCAAAAGATTGCCGCAGATGGAAAGCGCGAATAAAATCTTCGGGTAACTGGATGGAAAGAGCCGATACCCCCATGCTGACTTTTCTTTTGGCTTTGCTGTCGGCTAAATTGGTGAGCACCGCCAGAATATTATCTACCGGTATGGCAAAACCAATACCTTGGGCTTGCTGCACTATGGCTGTGGTAACGCCAACAACTTTTCCTTCACCGTTGACCAATGGCCCTCCGGAATTTCCCGGATTAATCGGCGTTTGTGTTTGAATAAGGTTCCGCAGCGGAGATCCGATCTGCGATTCAATGGTTCGGCCAATGGCGCTGACAACTCCCGCCGTAACAGACCACCCTAAGCCAAGTGGGTTGCCGATGGCTACGACAAGCTGGCCAATAAGCGGTGTTTCGCTGCTAAACTCTGCAATTTTCAGTCCGCCGTTATCTTTTATGCGCAATACGGCAAGATCTTCGCTTTCTTCTTTATTTACCAAAGACGCTTCAACGGTTCTGCCATCATATAAGGTAACTAAAATTCTTGTTGCGCGCTGAATGACGTGCGCATTTGTTAAAATGAGACCATCCGACTGAAAAATAAAACCGGAGCCGAGACCCGCCGCAACCGGTGTGCGGGAATATAGCAACCCGCCGGTATTGGCAATTTCTGTTTCAATGCGAACTACCGATGGCCCGGCAATTTTGGCGGCATTGACAACAACTTCTGAGTATGCGTCTAATGGAGACTTATTATTTGAACTTGTGCCCATTATAATCCTGCTCCTTTTTTGATCTATGAGGGCTTTTGCTTGAGCCAAACAAAGATGTTTCTTTCTCTGTGCCTCTTGTGTATGTATACCAGGCTGTACAAGCGAAAGTCCAGTCTATTCTATTGCAGCAAGCATAAAAGAAACGTAATACGAGTGGAGTTTCTTTCGCTGAATATTGTATCATATCTTTGCGGTTTACGCGCAGTTTTGTTATGTTTCAGGAATGTGTTCAATCATAGGCAATTCGGCGTTTTTTGTGTAGAGAGCCGCGCCGCCAATTGGCGGGCGTATTGCGGTAAGCCGGCAGAGAGTGGTACAATAAACGCAGAGTTTTCGATTTTCGGTGATTGAAAATGGAGTGTATTTTCGGTTTTCCGTTGTCCGAACAATCATTGACGCTATTTGATTATTCAGATTAAGGAGCACTATTTCATGGGCGCTTTACCTAAACAGAAAATCAGCCGAAGCCAGCAAGGCAACAGAAGATCGCATCATTCTGTAAAAATGCCGCAGCTTGCTAGATGCCCAAACTGCAAATCTTATAGAGAACTGCACCACGTGTGCCCAAATTGCGGAATGTATAAAGGCCGCCAAGTATTATTCAGCAAAGATACGCTGGATTAATGAGATTTTGCTGATTTTTTCTATCACTATATCTGCCTTGGTGGGGTGTTATCTATGCGCTTAGCGTTTGTCTTTCCCGGTCAGGGAAGCCAAACTGTGGGAATGGGAAAAGATATTTTTGAACAGTTTCCCGCTGCAAAACAAGTTTTTGCCTCTGCCGACGCCGCTGTAGGCTTTTCGTTAAGCTCCGTTTGCTTTGAAGGACCGGAGGAAACACTGAAGGATACCGTGCACGCTCAACCTGCTATTACCGCAGTAAGCCTTGCATACCTTGCAGCGTTTCTTTCCGAGGCCGGCGCCGGAGCTGACGCTGTTTTTACCGGTATTCCGGAGCAGTTTCGCCCTATAGTTACCGCCGGCCACAGTGTGGGTGAGTATACAGCGTTTATTGCTGCGGGCGCAATATCGTTTCAAGATGGTTTGCGGCTGGTTTATCGCCGTGGAGAGTTGATGAGCCAAGACAGCAAATCGTGTCCCAGCGGAATGGCTGCTGTACTCGGCCTGAGCCGCGACGCGCTGACCGAAATTTGCCGGCAGGCTGAAGCAGCAGTTGCGCAAAATACCGATACATTGAAATACGCCTCTGTCAACACCGGCTCCGGAGCAGTGCGGGTTGCAAATGATAATGCGCCTGGGCAAATTGTTATTTCCGGCGCAATGCCCGCTTTAGAAAAAGCAATGGAACTTGCCCAAGCCGCGGGCGCAAAACGTGTTGTGCCTTTGGCTGTAAGCGGAGCGTTTCACTCACCGGTTATGGCAGATGCCGCACAAAAATTCACCGAATTTGCTGCGTCTGTGCAAATACACGACGCGCATACGCCCATTATTTCAAACTGTGAAGCCGAGCCGATGTATTTAGCCGCGGAAATTCGCAAAGAAGCCGAACGACAGATAGTTTCATCGGTGTTGTGGACGCAAACGGTTGAGTGGATGGCAGGACAAGGCCAAGCAGATACATTTGTTGAGTTTGGCGCCGGACAGGTTCTGGGTGGTTTGATTAAACGCACAGTAAAGAACTGCGCTATTTATTCCGTGGGCACGGCGCAAGATGTTGTGCGTGTTGCCGCCGCATTGCGCGAACAAGGATATGGATTTGCCGCGCAATAACCCGGCGCCGCGAACCGCCGGGGAGTATGAATCTGCTGTTGCCGGTTCAGCCACCTGAAGGCGTAATGGCGCATCGCCGGCGTTGCGTGTTATCTGATTTTGGAGGAGAACGCTGATATGAATCCATCGCAAGCGCAGTTAAGCGGGAAAACCGCTTTGGTTACGGGGGCCAGCCGAGGTATTGGCAAGGCAATCGCAATAGAACTTGCACGCCGCGGCGCTGCAGTTGCCGTAAATTATCGGAATGATCAAGCCGCCGCCGATGCGGTAGTTGGCGCTATCATCGCTGCCGGAGGATCTGCCTTTGCTGTGCAGGGCAATGTAAGCGATGCGGCGGGGGTGGATAAGGTTTTTGCTGAAACTGCTGAACACCTTGGCGCGCCGGCTATTTTAGTGAATAACGCCGGAATTACCCGCGATGGGCTTTTGCTGCGGATGACCGAAGAAGATTGGGATGATGTGATGACTACCAATCTAAAATCGGTGTTTTTGTGCACAAAAGCGGCGTTGCGCGCAATGATGAAGGCGCGTTGGGGCAGAATTATTAATGTGGCGTCTATCGCGGGGATAAACCCGAACCCCGGGCAGGCAAACTATGCCGCCGCTAAAGCCGGGATTATTGCGTTTACAAAAAGCGCCGCCCGCGAAATCGCCTCGCGCTCTATTACCGTAAACGCTATTGCGCCGGGGTTTGTGGAAACAGATATGACGGCCAATCTTCCTGAAGAACTGCGCAAAGAAGGTATGCAGCGTACCCCTGCCGGAAGGTTTGGTTTACCCGAAGAAATTGCGTCGCTTGCGGCGTATTTGGCGCTGCCAGAATCTGCCTATATAACCGGGCAGGCAATTATTGTAGACGGAGGGCTTGCCTGAAAGGGCAGTTTCTCTCCTTGAAATGCGAAACGACCGAGCAGGCAATATGCTATGAAAAATAACGCTGATTTTCTGCAGCAAGTATCCCATCATGGCGTGTCTTCTTCCAATACCGGGAAAGACGCTGCCGGCTCTGTACGGATTACAAAGCATGTGATAGGATCTATAATTGAACTAGCCGCAATTCAGGTTGAAGGTGTTGCGCGTATTGCGCCGATAACAAGCCCGTGGGCAAAAATTTTATGGCGCAGTCAGCCTCAGCGTGGAATTGCGATAGATATTCGTGATAACACCATTTATACCGATGTCTATCTTGTTGTGAAACATGGATTTCAAATGACTGAGGTAGGCTTATGCGCCCAAGAAGCGATAGCTAAAGCGCTGCGAGATATGATTGGCATGCAAATTGGTGAAATCAATATTTTTATTCAGGATATCAGTTAATGGCTCTTACATTTCAACGGCAGGCGCGTATAATGGCAATGCAGGCGCTTTTTGAATGGGATTTATCCCACCATGATCCTATGGTGTCGCTGCGCTTGCTTGCGCAGGAACGCGCTGCGCCGGAAGATTCCGTAACGTTGGCTGAAACATTTATTGCGGGAACTGTGGCAAACAGCTCTGAAATAGATGATATTCTGGAACGCGCAGCGTTAAACCGCTCTATCGATCTTATTGCAGGTGTTGATAAAGCGATTCTTCGGCTTGCAATCTTCGAAATTATGTTTTATGGCTCTACACCCTATCGTGTTGCAATAAACGAGGCGGTGGAACTGGCTAAAACTTTTGGAGGCGACAATTCGAGGAGATTTGTTAATGGCGCGCTGAGCGCTGTATATACCATGTATGCGTCAAAATTGGCGCAGCATTCAATTCTTGAAAGTGAGAAACTATCCATGGCAGTGAACAGTCCCCATTGGGAAACATTAAAAACTATTGTTGCCGACAAATTAAATGTTGAGGAAAGCGACGTAACCCCCGAAGCATCCTTTACCGATGACTTAAACGCGGATTCATTGGATGTAGTTGAATTGGTTATGGAGCTGGAAGAAAAATTTGACGTTAAAATCAGGGATGATGATGCGCGAAAAATTAAAACTGTCGGCGACGCTTTGGAATATATTGACGAGCACGCGCAATAGTTTTTCCACACCATTATTGGCGTCTTGTATCTTTTATCAAATAATAAAGCGTTCTTTCTCCTGTTTTATACGGGAAGAAAGAACGCTTTTTTTTAAGCTGAGTTTCTTGGCTTATCTATGCCTTTTTCGCCACTGTTACAGCTGTTCCATAGCATAATACTTCGGTAATGCCTTGCGCAACCTCGGTTGCGTCGTAGCGCACGGAAATAACGGCGTTTGCGCCAAGCTGCGCCGCGTGCTGCATCATCAGCTCATAGGCCTCCATACGCGCGCGTTCGCATAAACTGGTGTAGAGGGTAATGTTTCCGCCGACTAACGACTGCAACCCTGCGCCGATTTGCCCAAAGACACTGCGTGACCGCACGACGATGCCCCGAACCATGCCATAGTTTTGGCTGACGCTGTAACCGGGCAGCTCCAGCGCAGTGGTTACTAAGCTATGATCCATTTGTGAAACTAAACTTTGACTTGCCATAATTTTTCTCCTGATAATTGTTATCGCATAAAACGCCGCTGTATATCGAAGGCAAAAGTGGTAGATTCTGAGTATACTGATATGAACAGAAAAGCAGTATGCTGAAAGATAAACAGCGTTTACTGTTATTATAACATGCTGGTTGTGATGCTTATTATGAGAAGCGCCACATTTTTTTGTAAAATATCAGTTATGTGATATTGTTGTTTTGTATTGTTATTAAACGCCATATAATAGGATATAGTACAAGTACATATGCTGTGTATCTGTGCGATTATGCTGTAAACTGTGAATGGCGGTATACTCGATGGTTGGTTCTTCTTCAATCATGGCAAAAACACTTTCGAGAGTAATATGAATACTTGGAGGACTTTCGCTTCAGCATGGAAAATCGGGGTTTATAAGGGGCGGTGTCCCTTGTATGGGGTTCTGGGATGTTCCCAGCCCTTCTTCTGTTGCAATATACGAAAAACCTGCGCTGCTCTTGCAAGCGAAAGTCTTAACTTGGAGGAAATGCTATATGGGTTTGGCGCAAATTAGCGGCTTTTGGTATATTGCGGTTATTACTACCGCGCTTTTTTCAATTATCTATCCGCTGGTAACAGCTTTTTTTATTCAACGGAAATGGAACGTCTCTTGGAAATATTTTTTGTTTGGGGTATTGATCTTTTTTCTGTTTCAGGTTGTAACCCGTATCCCCGCTGTAGAGGTGATAACTTATTTTTTAAACCCGGCGCTGAAAAAATCGCTGGCGCTGCAACTTTGGTTTATCGCCGGACTGGCGCTGACTGCCGGACTATTTGAAGAAACAGGCAGATATGTGTGTTTTCGCTGGTTTATGCGCAAGGAGCCAAAAACTTGGGAAAAAGCAGTTATGTATGGCGCCGGACACGGTGGATTAGAGGCTATTTTGCTTGTGGGTGTGGGAAACATCATTACCGCAATAAATGTATATGCGGTTCAACTTTTACCGATATCACAGCTTTCGGCTAGCGCGCGAGATCAATTACACGCGCAGTTTGCGGCAATTGCGGCAGAACCTGTATGGGAGCCTTTGTTAGGATCTTGGGAACGATTATTTACGCTGATGATTCAAATTGGTTTCTCGGTTTTAGTGGCGCAGGTATTTATTCGCGGACAAATCCGTTGGTATTGGCTGGCGGTTGCGCTGCATTTTGTGGTAGATTTTGTTTCGGCGGCAGCGCCGGCGCTTTTTGGCTCTGGCGTAACGGTGATTATTTGTATAGAATTATTTATTGGCGTGTTTGGCGCGGCTATGGTATGGGTAGTGTTCCGTTTGAAAAATATATCAGCGCCCGCCGGCGATTTACCCATAGAATCTGCGCCGTAGGGCAAGTATAGTATATTCGGCAAAAGTCGGCTCTTATGCGGAAATACCCAGAATATATTTCTTGGAGTATA
>JAKAOI010000068.1 GCA_021812265.1 Chloroflexota bacterium
TCCGATCTTATCAAAATTGCTCTACGCGGCCGTGCAAAATAAGCATCCGTTGCTCAAACTCATGTGAAACTGTTTCACCGATAGCGTTCATTTGTTCTCTACTGGCCTTAGCTGCCGCGGCGAATTTTTTAAGATTTTTTTCTAATGTGGCTCCGCTGTCTTTTGCGGAAGTTTCTAATTGCCGAAGCTGCTCTCCCAACATATTGCGCGCGCGAAATAGCTGCACTTTTACATTGGAAATAGACGTAGTTAATGTGCGCGCCATTTCTTCATAAGACAGTTCCTGAAAATGCCGCAAATTCAAAACATCGCGGTATTTTTGCGGCAGTTTGCTGATTTGGTCTTGTATTGCGCTTTGCCATTGCTGTTCTGCTATATGGGCCTGCATTCCCTCCCATGCGCTGCTGATTCGTTCCAGATTTTCGCTGGCGAACTGAGTGAGCGCATTGGTTTGCCGATTAGTATTTTCGATGGAGCGTAAGGAGCGGTTATATGTTATTGAATACAGCCATGTAGAAAACTTTGATGCGCCACGAAAATTCTTTATTGTATTCCAAACAGACACAAAAACATCCTGAACAATATCATCCGCTTCATCCGGATCGTGCACAATTTTTAAGGCAAACCGATGTATTTGCATGCGATATTTTTCAATCAACTGGGCATATGCGTCATCGTTGCCAAGCTGCGCCTTCTGAATTAATTCAAAATCAGTGTCTTCATTTTCCGGGTAACCTGATGGGTGCGCTTCAGTTTCTTGGTGTCCGTGCATAAAATTAACGCCTTAAATAGTATTTGGGTTTTGAAACAGGCAGGCGCCAGTATTTTTGCGCCTATTGTGTCGAGTATAGCAGTTGCAAGAAAAACTTTTAAAAGTTCTCATATGTATAGTAACGAATTGTTGAACAAAAAGCAGCATACTATTTCTTTTATCCTACTGGCTCTGCTACAATAAAATTTTTTTGCGGCAAATGGTATTGGCTGTCAGTTTTCATTGTAGGATCAGAGATTTTGGCCGCTGCTTTTTTTTCATGAAACGCAACTGTTTTCGGCAAAAAAATCTTTTAAACATTATGCAAGTTGGCGTTGCGCAGAAGCAGAAGCCAGAGCGGATTCCCGTTATATTTTTACATAATCAGTGGCGTTATCATCTAAATTATCTTTGCGATGGTAATAGCGTTCAGTTGTTCGCGGATCGGCGTGGCCGGCGGCGTATTGCACCTTGTGCAGTGGCGCGCGCCCTTCCAGCGCCAATGTTATGAAGGTGTGGCGCAGCGAATGCGGTGTGATATTTGCGGTTATTCCTGCAGCTTGCACATGCCGCTTTACAATATACCAAATAGCGTCGGAGGTTAAGCCAGTTTGCCCAACGGGAAAATAGCGCGCTTCTTCACCTCGGCCAATTTTTCGCACCTCTACAAACAGCGGCTCATCTTTATGAGTTTCTTCAGCGCCTCCTGCCCGGCGAACTACATCTGTTCGCAGATCCAGCCATGTTTGTATTGCGCGCCACACATCTACAGGCAGTTTTACAATGCGCCGTTTATTGCCTTTACCATACACCGTTAATGTGTGATGTCCGCGTTCTATTCGCATTGACTCTATTTGCAGTGTTCCGATTTCAGATCGGCGCAGCCCAGTTCGCAGCAAAAGAGATAACAGCGCAAAATCGCGCGCGCCCAGCAGTGTTGTCTGATCGATTGCGTTGAGGATGGCGCGCGCATCGAAAGAATCCAGCGCAATAGTGGGGCTTTCATCGGCAATACGCATTTGTTTTAGATGAACTGAAGGATCTGCGATAATTTCTTTGCGCAGCAAAGCTTCTTGGAATAAAGACCGAACTACCGACAGTCGCCGGTTGACTGTAGCTGGGGCATAGCGTGAAATCAACCAAGAGCGGTATGCAATTAAATCATCGCGATTTACGCTGTTTAAATTATCTCGGCCGATAGCGCCTAAAAATCGCTGAAACAGCAAAACATCCCCTTCGTAAGCGCGCCGGGTGTTTTCCGAAAATTGTCCGGCAATCAGCGCGTCTTGCGCCGGAGCCAAATCATCCATTCCCGGCAGCAGTGTTTGTGTTTCAGCAGGAATCATCGGAATAATTGCCATACGTTCAGCTGCCGGCGGCCTGCCGCGGGTTTCTTTGCGCCGCCGCGCCGGTTTTAGCTGTTCGGGAGCAAATAGCGGCGTTTCAAGGAACTCATCTTCATCCATGATTGTTACCTTTGTGTTTTCACGGTTTTGAAAAGGATTTTATCATCCATAAATGATATTGGCTGCCCGTGTTGATCATATTCAATTGCAAAATATTTGCGCGACTCTTCATTGGCTTCGCAGGCCAGCCGAACAGTTTCGGTCTGAGCGGCAGGATCTTGCGCGCCGCGCGCGAGCCAATCGGCAAAATCGTGCTTCTTGCGAAAATACTCTATTTTTTCAACAGTGAGATCGGCGCCGGTAAAAAAAGCAAGCCACTCTGCCAATGTATACGACCGTATGTGTGTTGGATCGCGAACTTTTTCGATAGTGTTGATAAACATGTCGAGTTTCATATCATCCGGCGCCACGCTGTCTTCAATTACGCATATACCGCCGGACTTTAATACGCGCGCCATTTCAGTAACTGCTTTTTGTGGATCTAAAAAATGATGTGGGGCAATCCGGCAGGAAACGCGATCGAATGTATCATTAGGAAAATTGAGCTGCTCTGCCGGCGTAACAGCGCAAACTATGTTTGTAATGTTCCGTTTTGCGGCAAGTTCTGCTGTGCGGTCTAACATTTCCGGCGTTAAATCTGCCGCGGTTACTTGCGCGACAAATGGAGCGATTGCCAGCGCAGTGTGCCCTGCCCCAGTTGCGACATCTAACACTTGGTGCGTTGCATTCAGCTCCAACAGATCAACCAACATTGCTAAATCACTGTCTTGCGCATGGCCGGCGCTGACCGCATATAACTGTGAAGTTGCTGCAAAGTGTTTTTGGGTTACGTCGTATCCAGATGACATAGTATATCCCTTCATTTCATTTTTAGAAACTTTGATTTAATTATATCATATGTTTTGCCAAACTTTACAAACCTGCCGGCGCATGATACAATACAGCCATGAGTGAAATATTACATCGTATCGAAGATCTTCGCAGCCAAATCCATTCTTTTATGGTGCGTCTTTGACCTGGACCGAAAAACACAGGAAATACAATCAATCGAACAACTATCTCTTCAGCCGGATTTTTTTGCTGATAGAGAGCGATCGCTGACACTGATGCAGCGGATGGCTTCATTACGTGATGAAGTTGACCAATGGAACAATCTGCTGGCAAAAGCGCAGTCGTTGTATGAAATTCAAGAGCTTTTAGATGAATCCCCCGACGCCGAGTTAGCCGCTGAAGTGGCCGGAACATATCGTGAGCTGTGCGATACGTTGGAAACCGTAAAACTTTCTTTATTATTGCAAGGGCCGTATGACTCCAGCGACGCTATATTATCCATCCATGTTGGCAATGGTGGGGTAGACGCTCAAGACTGGGTTGAAATGCTGATGCGCATGTATCTGCGTTGGGCGCAAAAGCAGAACTATAAAACGGAAACGCTGGATATTTCCGAAGGTGAAGAAGCCGGACTGAAAAGTGTTACCATCGAAATACATGGCCGAAGCGCATATGGCAATCTGCGCAGTGAAGCGGGAGTACACAGGTTGATTCGGCTTTCGCCGTTTAACGCCGCACATTTGCGTCAAACCTCTTTTGCTAAGGTAGAGCTGCTACCGGATATTGCCCAAAATATTGAGATTGTTGTTCGTCCGGAAGATATTGAGGTAGACACCTATCGTTCTACCGGCGCTGGCGGCCAGCATGTAAATAAAACAGATTCCGCAGTCAGAATACGTCATAAGGCAACCGGCATTGTAGTTACCTGCCAAAATGAGCGTTCACAAATTCAAAACCGCGAAGTTGCTATGCGCATACTTAAAGCTAAACTGTTTGAGCTTGAAGAGCGGAAACGCGCGGAGCAAGAAGCAAGCTTGCGCGGTAAACATGTTGATATTGCGTTTGGCTCGCAAATTCGCACCGTTACTCTTCAGCCCTATACATTGGTGAAAGATCACCGCACCGGCGCGGAAACGGCAAACACCACCGGGTATTTAGATGGTGACTTGGATACGTTCATTCGCGCGTTTTTAGAGGCGCAGGTTAACTGATCTGCAAGATCAAAAAAACTTTGATTTAGTACGGTTTCACTTGCCGGCCCAGATGCGCAATATATTCGGCGCGGGCAAGTCGCGGGTACCGGCGCCATATCCGATGCGTTGCACTTGCATTGTTCCTGAACCCGGTTTGGCAAATTCCGCCAATAACGCTGCTCCGGTTGGGGTAACCAGTTCTATATCCGGCGGAAACACTTCAGAAGTTTCTTGCACAAATAGCCCCGCTTGCGCAATAATTTCCAATGTAACCGGCGCCGGCAACGGATACATTCCATGAGACATTTTCCAAGCGCCGCGCTGCGCCGGCAGTGGTCCCACATAAATATTTTTCGGCGCAATGGCGGCAAACCCTATGCAGGCCCCCAATACATCCACAACCGTATCCAATCCACCCAGTTCATGAAAATGCACTTCTTCCGGCGGAACGCCATGCGCCCTGCTTTCACCACTCGCCAGTGTTGATAAAATATTTTGAGCGCGCTCGCGTACTTGCTCGGAAACTGCCGCTGCAGCAAAGATATTGCGCAGTTGCTGCAGCGATAAATATTCTGGTATATCCGCTTCTTCGGCGGAAACAATAAAATGCGCCGCGCGTAAATGCTGTTTTTGAGTTATTTCGCAGTGGGCAGATAAACTGCGATATCCCAAACCTTTTAAGACGGTTTGCAGCGGCTTTAGGGATACGCCCAAATCAACGAGCGCAGCGTTGATCATATCACCTGCTGCGCCGGCAAAGGGATCAATATACAATGTTTGAAATTCAAATACCTGTGTTTCCTCTGCGGTCTGCTCGCGGCTCACTCTGTTACCGCCTCTTCCAATCCGTTTTCCCAGCGCAATTTCATTTCTGCAACAGAAAGATGTATACCCAAAAACTGCAAGTGTTCGCCGCCGGCGGTTCCAAGTTTTATATATGGAATATTATGCGCTGCTGCCATGTGAAGCGCTTCAATTTGTTTTTCGGGGCTTATTCCTACTATAACCCGTGAAGGAGCCTCGCCAAACAGCGCCGAAAAGGGAGATTCTACTGTTATTGGTTCATCTTGTAGTACGCCGATATTAGACCAAATCGCCATTTCTGCAAGCGCGCACGCTAAACCGCCATCAGAACAATCGTGGGCGCATTGCAGCAATGTGTTGGCGTGCGCTTCCACCAGAAATTTCTGCAGCTGCGCTTCCAATTCTAAATCTATTTGTACGGGCCGCCCTGCAACAACCTGCTTTTGCGCCGCCATATACAACGATCCTGCTAAAGATGTAATCTGATCGTTCCAGGGACCTATTAGGTAGATTGCGTCACCTTCCTGTAAATAAGAGGACGGCAGCGGCTTGCGATTATTTTCCAGCAAGCCTACCATGCCAATGATGGGTGTGGGATAAATTGCCGCGCCCTGAGATTCGTTATATAAACTTACATTACCGCTTACTACAGGTGTTTGTAACGTGTTTGCTGCAGCCGCCATGCCGTCTATTGCCGCCGCTAACTGGTAATAGACCTCAGGTTTTTCGGGGTTGCCGAAATTTAAACAATTGGTTAAAGCAACAGGAACTGCGCCGGAGCATGCGCAATTGCGCGCCGATTCGGCAACCGCCATGGCTCCGCCATTATATGGATCTAAAAATACCATGCGGCTGACACAGTCGGTAGAAACCGCAAGTGAAACACCGGTTGGCGCGCCTTGTTCGTTTCGCAGCCGCAAAACAGCTGCGTCGCTTCCCGGCGCAGTTATGGTGTTATTACCCACTAAATGATCGTAGGTTTGGTATACGCTCTGTTTGCTGGCAATATCGGGGTGGGCCAGCATTGTAAGCAGCGTAGCGGATAGATTTTCCGGAACATCTACAGCGCCAAAATCAAACTGCCATAATTGCGCAACCGCAGGATCTTGTTTGCCTTCTCTGATATACATTGGTGTTTTTTCGGTTAAAAAATCTGTTGGAATCTCGGCTAAAACTGTATCGCCATCTTTAATTCGCAGCGCCGGCTCTTCGATGACATATCCAATACAATCGGAATGAAGCCCCCATTTAGCAAAAATTCCTTGCACATCTGCAACATGATCTTTATCGACTATTGCGAGCATGCGTTCTTGGGATTCGGAAAGCATCACTTCATAGGCCGACATTCCGGATTCACGGCGCGGCGCTTTTGCAACATCTATTTCTACGCCGCATTCGCCTTTATGCGCTGTTTCAACGCTGGAGCTTGTTAATCCTGCAGCGCCAAGATCTTGTAAACCAACCAACCAACCTGTGTCACGCAACTCTAAGCAAGCTTCCAGTAATAATTTCTCTAAAAATGGATTGCCAACCTGTACAGCAGACCGCTGAGTAGATCCGGGATCGGTAACTGAGGCAAATGTTGCGCCATGTATACCATCCCGGCCGGTATCGGCTCCAACCAGCAGCAGCGGATTGCCGATTCCCGAAGCTTTCGCTGAAATCATTTTATCTTTTGGCGCAACGCCAATACACATTGCGTTTACTAAAATATTTGAGGTATATGTGTCATCAAAACTTACTTCACCGCCAACGGTAGGCACACCGATGCAATTGCCATAATGTCCGATTCCGCCGACAACGCCATGAAACAAATATCGTGTGCGGTTTACATTTAACGACCCGAAACGCAGCGAATCCAGCAAGGCAATTGGTCTGGCTCCCATGGTAAAGATATCACGCAAAATGCCGCCTACACCGGTAGCGGCGCCTTCAAATGGCTCTACAGCGCTGGGATGATTATGGCTTTCGATTTTGAATACAACCGCTAAATCGTTTCCGGCGTCTATAGCTCCTGCGTTTTCTGAGCCTGGACCAAATAAAATTCTCGGCCCGGTTGAAGGAAGGCGTTTTAAGAGTGGTTTGCTGTTTTTATAGCCGCAATGTTCGCTCCACATTGCGCCGAAAATACCGAGTTCTACATGGTTTGGCGCGCGGCCAAGAAGGTCTTTTATGAGTTGAAATTCGGAGCGTGAAAGCGCAGTTTCACGTAATTGAGCGTCTGTAGGATCGGAGATAATTTGTGTATCTTGGCGCATGAAATATTCCTTGAGAAATAAAAGTTGACACTTCATTGTATCACGAGACGCCGTAAAAACAGAAGAACGCCTGCATATGCGTAACAACGCGATATACAGGCGTTTTAAAGATAAATAATCACTAAAAGTGAGGATAATTAGCCGAGGCGTTTGGCGACTGCTATAACAGAATCAGCTACTTTTTCCAATTCTATCTCTGTCAGCGCCGGGTGTACGGGAAGGGCTAATACTTGATCGGCGGCAGCTTCTGATTCTGGGCAGTTGCCGGTTACACCAATTTCCTGATAATACGGTTGATTATAAATGGTGCGCGGGTAATATATACCTGTGCCTACACCCATTTCTGCCAAAGCTGCAATCCATTGATCGCGATTTTTCCGCGCGCGGATTGTATATTGGTGGAACACATGCCGATAGCCGTCCGCGACAACGGGTGTCTGCGTATAATTGGCTAAACGCTCGGTTAAGTATGCGGCGTTAGCGATGCGCTTTTGGGTAAATGGCTCTAATTTAGGAAGTTGCGCTAATCCAATTGCGGCGTGAATATCTGTCATACGCAGGTTATAGCCTAAAGCAATTTGCTTGTAGCGCTCTTTTTGTCCTTGGTTGCGAATGACGCGAATTTTATCGGTGAATTCAAGATCGTCTGCAGTTACAGCGCCACCTTCACCGGTAGTAATATTTTTGGTCGGATAAAATGAAAAACCACCTGAAGCAAAACTACCGACCGGTTTTCCATTGATAGAAGCTGCGTGCGCTTGGCAGGCGTCTTCAACAACAACCAAATTATGAGCTTCGGCAATTTTCATAATCGCAGGCATATCGCATGGATAGCCAAATAAATGCACCGGCATAATTGCTTTGGTTTTTGGCGTAATTGCCTGTTCAATTAACGCGGGATTGATATTGTATGTAAATGGATCAATATCTACAAATACGGGTTTTGCGCCAATAATCTCAACAACATTTGCGGTAGCAGCGAACGTAAATGGGGTAGTAATAACCTCATCTCCGGCTTTTACCCCATAGGCAAGGAGCGCTAAATGCAACGCTGCAGTGCCGGAATTTACCGCAACCGCATCTTTAGTGTGGCAAACAGCGGCAAATTTTTTCTCAAATTCTGCGACATTTGCTCCCTGCGCCAATTGCCCAGAAGCTAAGGCGTGCGCAACAGCTTTTTGTTCATCTTCACCGATTAACGGATGCGCGATAGGAATCATATGTTTTGGGTTTCTCCTAAATTTTTAAAGTGACATGAAAGCTCTGCTACTATCATATCTCAATTTTGCCGATTCAGCCATGATGATAGACATTACTGCTGAATAATGGGCTTTATTTAGTATACGCGCATTGATGAGCTAACTGGTGAAACTACTGCCTATCAATTGAATCAGCGATGGCTGGCGCGTTTTTTTTTCTTTCTTC
>JAKAOI010000069.1 GCA_021812265.1 Chloroflexota bacterium
AATTAATCCTGTGCCGCAGCCAATTTCAAGGATACGCTTGGGGCGCAGTTGCCGGATGCGGCTTATAATGCTGTTTACCCATTCCTGCATCTCTGATTCGGGTATTGGCTGGTTGGTATAGCTGCTATTCCAGCCAATAAAATTCTTGGTGGGGTCGCCTTCTGCCGGACCAAGATAAATTGTGTCAAAAACTTGCTGCCAATGCGCGGTTTGTTCGGCAAACCAGCTTTCTGAAGATTCGCTTTCGTCAATAGTTTGCCGTTGCTTGCGGGTTACATACGCAAACAGCCGATTGTGATCCCCCGCGGAATTTTGTGAGCCGGATTGATCGGCGCGCGCAATAACAATTGCTTCGCGCACAGCAGGGTGCTGCTGCAAGGTTGCTTCAATTTCACCTAGTTCAATACGGAAACCGCGAACTTTTACTTGATGATCGATACGCCCCATGTATTCCATGTCGCCAGTTGGCAGGTAGCGCACTAAGTCACCGGATTTATACAATCTTGCCCCAGGCTCTGCGCTGAAGGGATGAGCAATAAAGCGCTCTGAAGTAAGATCTGGCCGGTGTAAATAACCCCGCGCCAATCCTTTGCCGCCAACGTACAATTCGCCGATAACACCAATGGGAACCGGCTGCAATGCTTTATCCAGCGCATATAAGCTAAGATCGGGCATTGCTTCGCCAATGACACTGCTGGCCGGTGGCAGTAAATCTTTTTGTGTAATATGGCGCATGGTTACATGCACCGTTGTTTCCGTAATGCCATACATATTTATTAATTTAGGGAACTGATCGGAATGCCGATTGAACCAAGGCTGCAGCGCCAGCATTTGCAGCGCCTCACCCCCAAAAACAACATAACGCAGGCAAAGCGGCTTCGCCATACCCAAACTTTCTTCCACCTGAATAATCTGGCGGAACGCAGATGGTGTTTGGCTGAGAATGGTAACGCATTCATCAACCAGCACATTATAAAAAGTTTCCGGCGCAGTTGCTACGGAGCGCGGTATAATTATCAACTTTCCGCCATGCAAAAGCGATCCCCACATTTCCCAAACTGAAACATCAAACGCATATGAATGGAATAATGACCAAATATCATTGGCTCCATATCCATACCAATCTTTAGTTGCGTAAAATAAGCGGACTACATTCTGATGCGTAATCATTACACCTTTTGGCGTTCCGGTAGAGCCGGATGTGAAAATGACATACGCAATATTCTGTAAATTGGTTTGGTTATTAGGGTTCTCGGCGCTGTTTGCGGCAATTGTTTCCCAATCAGAATCCAGGCAAACAACCCGCATTGGTGTTATCCCATCAGACATAAACTGCCGCGCGGGAACCTGCGGCAATAACGCCTGCTGCGTAACTAAAACCGGCGCGTCAATATCATTTAAAATAAAACTCAGGCGCTCGCGGGGATAGTTGGGGTCCAGCGGGACATACGCCGATCCGGATTTTAATATGCCTAACACACCAACTATCAAGTCAAGATCTCGCTCCACCGACAGCGCCACATATACATCTGGCCCGGCCCCTATGCCACGCAGATAATGCGCCAGTTGATTGGCGCGTGTGTTTAGTGTTCCATAGGTAATTTGCGATCCATCACACGCCAGCGCAATTGCATCCGGCGCAGCCGCGGCGCGGCGCTCGAAAAGCTCATGAATGGCGGCGTCAGACGCAAATTTTGCTGAACCGGTGTTCCATTCACGCAAAATTTGCTGCTGTTCCATAGCAGTGAGCAGCGGCATATGCGTAACTGCTTGATCCGGATTATCCATTGCCGCTTGCAGAATAATCTCTAAATGCGCAAGCATGCGTTCAACAGTAGCTTTTTCAAACAACGCGCTTTTATATTCCGCGTCGAGAATCAGCCCACCATTAGACTCGATTGCGTACACCGTCAGGTCAAATTTGGATGTTTCTATTTCTGTTTCAATTGGCGTGATAACCAAATCTGATAATTGCGCGTGCGCGGCCGGCGCATTTTGCAGAATAAATGTTACTTGCGCTAAAGGGTTGCCGCTAAGGTCGCGTTTAGGCTGAATCTCTTCAACAAGCTGTTCAAACGGAAGATCTTGATGCGCATAGGCTCCAAAGCACACGTCACGCACACGGGCAAGCAATTCTTTGAAGGTTGGTTTGCCTGATAGATCGACCCGCATAACCAAGGTATTAACAAAAAAACCGATTAAATTTTCAATATCGGTATAATTGCGATTGGCAATAACGGTTCCTACCGCTATATCTTCTTGTCCGGTATAGCGCATTAAAAGCACGGTAAACGCAGTAAGCATAACCATAAATAAAGAGCTTTTGGTTTCGCGGCTTATTGCGTTTAATTGCTGTGAAAGCTCGGGTGAAAGCCTGCGCGCGGCAGCTGCGCCGCTGACAGAAGCTATCATTGGCCGAGGATGATCTGTGGGCAGTTGCAATGTGGGAATATCGGCTAATTTTTCGCGCCAATAATCTAACTGTCCCTTTAAAACACTGCCCTGGAGCCGTTCGCGCTGCCAAACAGCAAAATCGGCGTATTGAATTGGAAGCGCTGGCAGGCAATCTTGCGCGTCGGCGGCGCCATGCAGAAAAGCCTGATAGAGCGTAATCAATTCACGCATAAAAATCCCTTTAGACCAGCCATCGGAAATAATATGATGCATGCTGAGCAAAAGAACATATTCTGTGTCTTCCGTCTGCAATAAAGCAACGCGCAGTAATGGCCCCTTTGCCAGTTGAAATGGCCGGACAGCCTCTTCATGCTTCATGCGCATAGCTTCGGCTTCGCGAATTTCTTTTGGCAGGTTTCGCAAATCAATGTAAGGCAGTTCTATAGGAGTAAAATCGGCAATAACTTGCATAGGCAAGCCATCTATTGCTACAAATGTAGTGCGTAGGGTTTCGTGCCGTGCAATAATGGCGTTGAGTGTTTTTTGCAGCACGTCTCTGTTAAGCGGGCCGGTAACAATTAACGCTTCCGGAATATTGTACATTGATGTGTCTGGCTCGTATTGCTCCAAAAACCATAACCGCTGCTGAGCAAACGATAGCGGGAAAATTTTCTTATCCCTATTTTGCGGCGGAATAACTTGTATGGTTTTATCCGTTGATTCTTTTTTTTGTTTTTGCAGCTGCTCAAAAAGCGCTAAGCGCTCATCCGAAGTAAGCTCTGTCGCGCGCTTACCGTAGTCTGTGTCACTCACGGTTCATCTCCTTTATTTGTTTGGATTCCAATCATGTAAAAAAGCGAATTTCCGCAGTTACTCTAAATGTTCCATTGCTTTAGCTAAGGATGCGCCGTCGGCGCTTTCAATTTCTTTTACAATGATGGCCTGGGCCAGCCCAACAATAGTTGAAGATTCAAAGATAGCCCATACCGGCAGTTCTATTTGAAATTGTTCGCGAATGCGCGAAATAACTTGGGTGGCTAATAATGAATGGCCTCCCAGCTCAAAAAAATCTGCTGTAACGCTTATTTTGGGTATTCCTAAAACAGCTTCCCAAATTTCCGCCACCTCTTCTTCTACCTGATTGTGCGGCGCAATATATTGCTCAGCAATTTCGGAAGGGGCCGCATGCGGATCGGGCAAAGCGCGGCGATCAATCTTGCCGTTGGGTGAAAGCGGCAAGGCGTCGAGTTTGGTGAACGAGGCAGGTATCATATACGCCGGCAATGTGCGCTGTACAAATGTATACATTTCGTGCGCAGTCAGCGTATTGTCATTTTGGAAAACAACATACGCCGCCAATGTTTTATCTTCCGAAGCGGCTCCTTGGCGCACAATGACAACGGCAGCTTGAATTGCGGGATGCGTCATCAATGCCGACTCAATCTCATGCAATTCAATGCGGAACCCTCGCAATTTAATCTGATCGTCTTGGCGGCCAATAAATTCTATGGAGCCGTCGCTTAACCGTCGGGCAAGATCGCCGGTGTTATATAATCTTCCGCCGCTTATTCCGGCGGGGAGATCTTTTAGCGAAGCGGGACAAGAAATAAAGCGCGCCGCCGTCAATTCTGGCTGATTTAAGTACCCGCGGGCTAGGCCAACCCCACTGACGTATAGTGTTCCGGTTACACCGATGGGAGCCGGCTGCATGAAGTTATCTACTATATAAACGCCGGTATAAGAAATGGGCTGTCCTATCGTCAGCGGACTTACGCCATCCCATTGTAAAATAGTGGCGCAAACGGTTGTTTCCGAAGGACCATATGCGTTGCATAAACGGCGGCCCGGAGATGCCCAGCGCGCCAGCCATTCCGGCTCACATTTTTCTCCGGCGGTTACCAAGGTTTGCAAATCCGGCAAAGTTTCTGCCGGTAAAACGGCCAGCAGCGAAGGTGGCAGTGTTACAACGGAAATTGCTTGTGCGCGCAATTCCTGCATGAGATCCGGGGATGAACGGACCACTCTATCTTCGCATAACACCAATGTTGCGCCGGAAAGCAGCGCCATTGCTATTTCGGAAACGGCGGCGTCGAAACTATATGACGCAAATTGCAGCGTTCTGCTTGCCGAAGATACACCAAATGCTTGGATTTGCGCGTTTGCTAAATTGCCGATTCCGGCGTGGGTAATGAGTGTTCCTTTTGGTAACCCGGTAGATCCTGATGTGTAAATGACATACGCCAACTGTTCCGGAGTAACAGCGGCGTTTACATTATCTGCTGATTCCTCAGCGATGCGCGCCCAGTCATCATCCAGCAATATAATCGCCGGAGGATCCTCTAAATGCGCTGCCGCCTGTTGCACACATTGCATTGTTGTCGTATTGGCAAGCAAAAGATGAATATGCGCGTCGGATAGCATATACGCTAATCTATCTGCCGGATATGCCGGATCCAACGGTGTATATGCTCCGCCGGCCTTTAAAATTCCCAGCATGCCGATCAGAAAATCAAATGAACGATCGACGCAAATTCCAATCAATGTTTCCGGTTTTGCGCCCTGCCGTTGAAGCGCTCGCGCCAGTTGGTTTGCGCGCGCGTTTAACTCCGCATAGGTAACATGCCGATTATCGAAAGTCAGCGCAATGGCGTCGGGGGTTAAGTCCGCTTGCCGCTCAAATATTTGGTGAAAGCAGGTGTTTTGCAAACGCTCATCGACAGCAGTTAACGGCTGATTCCAATCAAATAGTAATTGTCGCCGCTCTTCCGGGGTTATTATTGAAATATCTCCTACACGCTGATCGGGGTTCGCAATAATACCTTGCAATATTTGTTGCAAATGTCCCGCCACACGGTGAACGGAGTCCGCAGCAACTTTTTGTGGATCATACCCAACACGCAGCATGAAAGCCGCGCCTTGCGCAACAGTGAGCGAAAGCGGATAAGCGGCTTTTTCTGTGCCCCATACAATACGCTCGATAGACAGCTCGTTTTGTCCCTCTGCAGTATCTTCCATAGCGTAATTTTCATAGACTAATAAACTTTCAAACAGCGGCTGCCCGCGAGGAACACTGCTCCAGCGCTGCGCCTCCACCAGCGGAGTATAGTCATATTGCCGAACTTCCACTTGTGCGTTTTGCACCGACTGTAACCAATTGAGTGCGCTGCTTTCCGGCGGAACTTGCACACGCAACGGCAGTGTATTAATGAACAGGCCAATCATTGATTCTGAATCCGCCAATGTGTGGGGACGGGAAGAAACAGTTATTCCAAAAACAATATCTGTTTCCCCGCTGTAGCGGCTTAACAGCAACGCCCACGCCGCTTGGACTAATGTATTCAGTGTTAACTGATGCTGCCTTGCAAAAGTGAGCAGCGCTTCGGTGGTTTCGTGCGGCAAATAGGTTTCCCATTCACCCGCAGCTGCGGCTTTGCTGTCGTCTGGTTTTTTTGCCGGGTGTGTAATTGCCAGCGGAACAGATGCCGTAAAGCCATCTAAATGTTTGCGCCAAAATGCTTCTGCCTTGGCCATATCTTGTTCTTTCAGCCACGCAACGTAATCCCGAAATGGTCTGTGGTTCGGCAAAACCGGTGTTTGTCCGTTGCAAATTGCATAATAGCACGTAAGCGCTTCGTGCAAAATAATACTGGTTGAAGTTCCATCTGCCAATAAGTGATGATAACTCCATAAGCAATGAACGCGATCGGGAGAAAGCTGAATGGCGTACCAGCGCATAAGCGGAGCCTTTGCCAATTCAAAACCTTTTGTTCGATCTTCCTGCATAAGTTCCGCCAATTGCTTATCTTGTTCTGTCGGTGACAAATGCCGCCAATCTCGCACATCCCAAGCAAGGGTAATATGCTGGCGCACTATTTGCAACGGCTCATCAAATCCCTCCCAAACAAAAGCGGTTCTGAGAATAGGATGATGATCGACAACCATTTGCCATGCCTGCTGATAAGCGGCAAGCTGAAATGGTCCGCGAAACGTTCTGCCATGCTGTTCGCAATACGCTCCTGTATGCGGCTCTAATAAAGTTTGAAAAAGCATTCCCTGTTGCATTGGCGAAAGTGGGTAAATGTCCTCTACGTTTTTTATGTGCATGCTAGTCTTCCTCGTCAATGAGCTTAGATAACTTGCTCAGATTTTTAGCGTCTAAATGCGCCAATGGGAAATCAGATGGGGTATGGCCACCTGCTTCCGGTGAAAGGCAATGCGCTGTAATCTCGCGGAGCGCTGCAATAAAGCGCTGAGCTAAGCGTTCGATAACAGCGCGATTGTGGATAAGATTGCTATAAACCCAAGTAAAGCGCAGCCGGTTATCGGTAACATTTCCCAGGATTTCCAGCAAATATTGCCGCCGCGCCTGCATACTAAAATTTTCTCCGCCCGATTCAGCGGCGTAGCGGAAAATTCCTGATTCAGCGGTGTTAGAATCAAATTGTCCCAAATAATTAAAACTAATCTCAGCGCGCGGCAGCGCTTGCAATTGTTTGGATATTTCCTCATCATGCGGACGAAGATAGCGCAAAACGCCATAATCAATGCCATGGTTAGGAACCGCGCGAAGCTGCTCTTTTATAGCGGTAAGCTTCTGTCCAATTGTTTCCTGACCGGTAATATCCAAATAAACGGGGAATATTGAAGTAAACCAGCCAACTGTCCGCGCAAGGTTAGCCTGCTCAATAATTTCTTCTCTGCCATGTCCTTCAAGATCAATTTGTAAAGCCGTCGCGCCAGTCCACTCGTGAAACGCAATTGCCACAGCTGTTAGCAGCACATCATTCATTTGTGTGTGGTACGCTTTGGGCACATCTTGCAGCAACGCGCGAGTTTCCTCCGTGTCCAAAGTAACATATACCGGCTGCGCTGTTTGTTCAGTGTTTGCTTCAGGCGATATTTGGTAATCGGTTGGCAGCGCCGCCAATCCATGCTTTGGAACCGAAAGCCAGTAGCCGCTATTTTTACTTGCGGCAGTAGATTGCGCATAGTTGGTAAGATACATTGCCCAATTTTGGTAGGAAGTGGTTTTTAGCGGCAGCGCAACTTCTTGCTGCTGTGTCAGCGCCAGATAGGCTGTTTCTAAATCTTCCAGTAAAATACGCCACGAAACACCGTCTATCACAAGGTGATGCGCAACGAGCAGCAATCGCTGCGTGCGGTTTGCGCCAAAATAAAATAATCCTGCCCGCAGCAGCGGCCCTTGGTGAATATCCAGACTGGCCTGTAGTTTTGTCGCTGATTCCTCTAATTGCCGCGTCTGATCTTCCGCAGTGAGTGTTGAAATATCGAATTGTGTAAAGAATGAGTCATCCAGTTCATCAACTGCGGCGCATCGCTGGCTCCAAACGCCGTTCACATTTTCAAAGCGCAGGCGCAGCGCGTCATGGTGTTTCAGTAACATATATATTGCTTGTTTTAATGTGTGGAAATCAATATCTGCTGGTGTTTCCAGCATTGCAGATTGGTTATAGTGTTGCATTCCTGCCAGATTTTGCTCAAAAAACCATTTTTGAATCGGAGTAAGCAGCACGGGGCCGGTTACCGGCTCTTGGCTGGCGCTGTTTGTTGCGGTAACATTCGCAGCCATCGCTAATTCTGCAATGGTTTGATGTTGAAATAACTGTTTTGGTGTAAGTTGAATGCTCGCTTGTCGTGCGCGGGCGATTACCTGCATGCACATAATCGAATCGCCGCCGAGTTCAAAGAAATTGTCGTGAATAGTTACTTGGTCGCGCTTTAGTATCTGCCGCCAAATATTCACTAATGTTTCTTCAACCACAGTCCGCGGAATTGCCGGCGCAGTGTCATTGTTTGCGAAGATTTCATCCGGAGCGGGTAAAGCTCGGCGATCGACTTTGCCGCTGGAATTCAGCGGAAATGCGTCTAACACAATACACTGAGACGGAACCATGTAATCGGGCAAAAATTCTTTCATGTATTCCTTAAAATTATTTTCTTTATCAGCAAGCGGCTGATGGGTAGTAATATAGGCAATGAGCCGCGCTGAAGTTGCCGAATCTTTACGAACGGTAACCACACAATCGCGCACCAGTGGGTGCTGCGCCAGCCGATGCTCAATCTCCCCCGGCTCAATGCGATATCCCCGAATCTTCACCTGCTGATCGAGCCGCCCTAAAAACTGAACCGTCCC
>JAKAOI010000070.1 GCA_021812265.1 Chloroflexota bacterium
TCGCTTTATATTGACAAAATGTTCTAATTATGTTACAATAAGAACATAGGTTTTATTTGATTGCAATACAATTAAGACTTTTGCTTGAAAGAGAAGCGCATGGGTTCTGTATCTGAAACAAAGGGAAGTCTGGGGACACCCCAGGACCCCGTACAAGGGACGCCGACCCTTGTACATCCCCAATGTTCCATGCTGAAGCGAAGGTCTTGACAATGTTATACATCAATCACTTTTGAGGAGGCGCAGCATGAATAAACAACCGAATGAATCGATATATCCAGCCAATTGGCTTTTTGGCAAAGATTTCGATCCCGCAGATCATCTGATGAAAATCGATCGCTATGATCGCATAACACAGCGAAAAACCGCCAACGAATATATGAATGTGCAAAATCGCCTGCTTTGGTTCATCCGCGACCAACGCGCAATTATTGCTTCCGGCGCCGCTAAAGGTTCATATGAAATTAAAACCGAATTAATTGAGTTGGATAGACAGGTTGGCTGGGCGCATTTTAAAACCTACATTCGCGACACGCTGGGCAACGAGGCCGTTATGTATGGCTCCGAATCTGCGCGCGATTTTCCGGATTTTATTGAAAAAGCCAGCACAAAATCGCTGGGGCGCGCATTGCTGCTGTTGGGTTACGGCACAGCGTTTGCCAACGAAATGGATGAGGAAGATCGCTTTGTAGACTCTCCGCAGACAGCCGCGAAAGAGCAGCCCGAACCATATAAAGCCGGCGCGGCGCAGCCAAAAGTCAACACAGTTTCCATACTTCACGAACCAGCGGCAGATTTTACCAAAACGCCGGATCTCATGGCGACAGATCGGCAAAAAACCAGTATCCAAAAAATTTGCGCAAAATTGGGCCAGCCGGAACCGGATATCAATTCTATGTCGTTTGACGCAGCGCGAAATACATTGGCGCAATTAAGTGTCCAGCTTCACCAAAAACGCACATTAGCCGCCGTTTAAAAGCGCCGCTTCCCATCGCTCATCTCATGGCGCAGCAACCAGTTCAGCGCGCTCTTTTTCCGCTGTGTTATGCGCAACAAACATCGGCTGAAACGCAAAATAATTCATCGGGCTGCGCCAGCCAAACCATAACGCCAATGGCGCAATCAGCGGCAGATCATTGTTGCTAATCGGACGAAACCACGCCCATGCAATCAATCCTGCCCACACACCAAATTCCATGACGCTCCATAGTATATGCGGGCCAAATGGAATGTCGCGACTCAGCGCCAAACTAATGGGGCCAAACCCCAACGGAAAAAATGGATCCGTCGCCGGAACCAGCACGCTTTGAAACCACGCCACAGGATTGAGGACGATAAATGGCAGATTCACCGCTATAAACGCCGCAAACATCCACAAACCACTTGTCATTGCGGCTTTCCAGCCATTTTTTTTATATATCGCTATCAGATAAAAAGGCGCAAAAAACCACGCCAATTGTTTCAGCGAACACGCCAAGCCCATCATAATCGCTGAAGCGCGCCTATCAGATATAAAAAACCACGCCGCGGCAATACCTAAAATAACTATCGCATCGTAATTAACAAATATTGTGTAATTCCAAACAGCAGGATTTAGCAGCGCCGCCGTAAGAATGCTGGGGCGTTGCTCCGGTAGAGCGCGACGCATAATCAAAAAAATTAATATGGCAAAAGCCAATAAATTCAGCCACAACAGCGACGGCATACCTGCCCAAATAAACGGCGCGCCAAGCAGTAATATACCTGCCGGATAATTATGCACCGTGCGAGGATCAAAAGCGGTGGTTGTTTTTTCATTGCTCGCCAAAATTTGGTGTATCACCACTTCCCGCTCTGCTATAGATGGGTAGTTCAATGGATTTGAGCCAAATGCGCGCGCGCCAAGCACAGGAGTTGGGGTTTCACCCGGCCAGCGTTGCAAAGCCTGCCAAAACGCCGCATTATCGGTATATGGGTTTACTCCATGCAGAATAAGATCGATATCCATATGAATAAACGCTATTGCGTCTACGCGATAGTTTCCGGACACAGCGTCTGCAACTTGCGGCGCCGCAAAATTCGTTGCGGTAATAAAAAACGCTATTATCCAACTCATTTGAATCAGCCGATACAGCAGGGAATGTGAAATTTTCTCATATATCTGCTGTATGCCTATAGGCAATTGATTATGTGAAGCGATCCATAATAAAGCAAAAGCCGCTATAGCGCAAAGAATACCTGCCGGACCTTGCCAGCGCAATAGCGCGCCTTCCCCGGGGCTGACTATTGTTATCGCCTGAAACATGAAGTATTGTCCGGCTAATACTATCATCCACCGCCAAGAGGGTGTGAACATAGCAATTAAAAATGCGCCGGCTTGTTTCCAAAACCAAGCAATTCGGCTGCTATAGCCTATAAAATTATATTGTTGTGTTTGCGTCATATGTTATAGAACGTTTCACCGCCGGTTAATGTCTCAATTAGCCCTATACCGCATCCAGCGCACGCAGACGCTGAGTTTTTTTTAATGAACCATATAGTTTTTGCGAAATGCTCCAATATATGCATTTTGCATGACGATAAGATATCATATATAATGATAGTATCAAGCGCATATTCTCATACAAATTGCTATAAACCTAACATAAGCAAAGGCGCAGGGGGCAGCATGCCCATGGCAGGGTTTGGGGTGTCCCCAAATTCCCCCTATTCCTTAAAAAATTTTTTGCGTTCATGGGAAAAAAGTATCTGCATAGCTCCGCGCAGGGAGAGCTTGGCCAAAGATTGAAAGCCGGCTTGCGGCGCCTGCTGAGAAGTTCATTCCCAAGCAGATTATTGAACAAAAATTTAAGTAGGTAATCCGGCAGCCGGCCGTTATCCGGCAGAATAAGTGGCGGAATATATTCAGAGTTTGCCGCATACATCAGTGTTTTTTAATTGCTGAGTAGTTCCGCAACCAGGGTGGCACCACGAATAATGCTTTTTATGGCAGTCTCGTCCCTGTGGCGAGGCTGCTTTTTTGTGTACTTTTTTCGAGTGGCTCACCAGCCTAAAATCTAGACACAGAAATTCGCGCAGCAGTGAAGGAAATTTTTAGAAAATTATCTCTTTCAGCTACATGCGCTGTTTCTGAGGTAGTGTTTAGCAAATATTTATATAAAGGAGACATAACATGCTCGATTTATTGCGCATATTAAAAGATCGCGCGGTAAAAGCGCTGCATTCCGTCGAAACCAGCGCCGAACTTGCGCAATGGCAAAACACATATTTGGGGCGGCAAGATGGCGAATTGACAAAAATTCTGCGCGGCTTAAAAGATGTTCCGGCAACCGAACGCAAAACAATCGGTCAACGCGCCAACGAAATAAAAAATGAACTGGAAGAGCAAGCAGAGCTTCGTAAAAAAACTATCGAAGAACGCGAACTTATCAGCGCTTTAATTGCAGAACGCATCGATGTAACTTTGCCGGCCCGCACATTAAACAGCGGCTATATGCACCCAATTTCGCAAACGATTTACGAAATTTGCGGCATTTTTCAAAAACTTGGCTTTCATATTATTGAAGGGCCTGAAGTTGAAACCGATTATTACAATTTTCAGGCGTTAAACATACCACAAGATCACCCTGCAAGAGATATGCAAGATACATTTTGGGTGGAACCCGGCCAAATTTTACTGCGAACGCAAACATCACCTAACCAAATTCGGATTATGGAGCAGACAAAGCCGCCGGTGCGCGCCGTTGTTCCGGGTAAAGTATATCGCAATGAAGCGACAGACGCTACCCACGAAGCCATGTTTCATCAAATAGAGGGTCTTGCTGTAGATTCTTCAACAACCATGCGCGATTTGCGCGGCGCTTTAGAGGCTTTTGCCAGAGAGCTATTTGGTCCGCACACAAAAACCCGCTTTCGTCCAAGTTATTTCCCATTTACGGAACCCAGCGCAGAAGTTGATGTAACCTGCAATGTGTGTGGAGGCAAAGGCTGCAGAGTTTGCAAGTTCTCCGGATGGGTTGAAATCGGTGGCAGCGGCATGGTGCATCCGCAAGTGCTGCGCAATGTGCAGTACGATCCCGCAATATATCGCGGATATGCGTTTGGCGTTGGTGTTGAGCGCATTGCTATGATGCGCTATGGTATTAACGAAATTCGCTTGTTTTCACAAAATGATCTGCGATTTTTACGCCAATTTTAGTGAAATCAATAACTTATTAAGGAACAAAACGATTATGAAAATCATTATTTCCGGATACGGTGCGGTAGGACGCTATTTGGCGGAATTACTGGCAGAAAAAGAAACGGTTTTACAAGATAGCTGGGGGCTGTCTATTACAATAACCGGAATTACTACCGGCGCACATGGAGCTTGGATTGCAGAAAATGACGCCGGATTGCGCGCCGCTGATATTCTGGCAGCCGGCTGGCCCAAATCGGGAAAATTGCCGATCGGAGCTAAGCCAATCCCCGGCGATACGCTGGATATGCTGCGCGCTGCGCCAGCCGATTTGCTTGTGGAAATTTCACCGCTGAACCCGCACTCCGGAGAACCGGCGCTTACCTATGTGCGCGCGGCGCTGAGCAAAGGCGCGCATGTTGTTACTGCAAACAAGGGACCCATTGCCCACGGTTTGCATGAATTGCGAACATTGGCAGAGACAAACCACTGCCATATTCGTTATGAATCAACCGTTATTGACGGACTTCCCGTTATAAATCTGGCAGAATTTACGCTGCCTGCAACCGAATTTACCGGCGTTCGCGCCATTGTAAACGCAACCAGCAACTATATTCTTTCCGGCTTAATGGCTGGACAAAGCTTTGACGAAACATTGAGCAAAGCGCAAGAAATCGGTATCGCCGAAGCAGACCCCAGTATGGATTTGGATGGCTGGGACGCATCGGTGAAACTGACTATCCTTGCCAACACACTTATGCGCGCCGATATTCGTCCCGCAGATGTAGAGCGCATCACCAACGCCGAATTGATGCGGCAGATGGCGCAAAATGCGCCGGCAGGGTCAGTAGTGAAACAAATCGGCGTCATCCGGAGAGATGATAGCGCGCCGGCGGGAATACGCGCCAAAGTTGCCTTGGAAATACTTGCCCAAGATGATTCTTTAGCTGGAATCGGTCAGGGAAAAGCAGCGCTGCAGCTGCAAACCGATACGATGAACGACATTACTATTATTGAAGGGCCGGGAACACCGCGCCAAACCGCATTCGGCATTTTGGCAGATATCATTACCATTGCCCGCGAAAGGAAATAAAGATTATATGAAAGTTCCATATCATTGGCTGAAAGAGTATGTTTCTTTCGATTCCGGCCCGGAAGAACTGGCAGAAAAATTCACCATGGCCGGGCTGGAAGTGGAGAGCGTAGAACATGTTTGGGATAGCATTATTACCGCGCGTATCAATCATCTGGAGCCGGTAAAAGGCTCCAGCCATTTAAACGCGACTAAAATTTTTACCGGCAATGGCCGCGAGTTAAGTGTAGTGTGCGGCGCGCCAAATATTAAAGAAGGCGATATTGTGCCGCTGGCGCTGCCCGGCGCGCAATTTTTTAATGACGCCGGCGAAACACTGACCATTCAAGTCACTAAAAAAATGGGCGCGCTTTCCGAAGGTATGCTTTGCTCACCGCGCGAACTGGGGCTGTCGAGCGACCATGAGGGAATTTATATTTTACCGGCAGATACTCCATTAGGTGTTTCTTTGGCAGACGCAGTTATTCATTTAGATATTAAAGCGCACCGCGGAGATTTGTTCAGCATAGTTGGAATTGCCCGTGAAACCGCTGCATTATTTGGCTCACAGCTGCGCCAGCCCGAAATAAAACTATCGGAAAAAGGCAAAACTTCTATAAAAAAAATGGCGGCGCTTACGGTAGACGCAGAAGATATTTGCCCACGGTTCACTGCGCGTGTTATCCGCAATATAAAAATGGGAAAATCTCCGCTTTGGCTGGCGCAAAGATTGGCGCTTGCCGGCATGCGCTCCATAAATATTATTGTTGATATAACCAATTATGTAATGCTGGAATTAGGCCAGCCATTACACGCCTTCGATTACGATAAAGTAGCCAATCATCACCTGATTGTGCGGCGCGCCGAACCGGGTGAAACTTTGTGTACACTGGATGGCGCTATGCGCGAACTGACGCCGGATATGGTTTTGGTGTGCGATGAAGCTGGTCCGCTTTCCGTTGCCGGCGTTATGGGCGGCGCATCCAGTGAAATTTCGTCAGAAACAACGCAGATCCTGCTTGAAGCGGCGTCCTGGAATCCGGTAAATATTCGCAAAACATCGACAAAATTGGGATTGCGCAGCGAAGCTTCCAGCAGATATGAAAAAGGTGTCGATCCGGAATTAGCGTTGCAGGGGTTAAATCGCGCCGCCCAATTGATGGCTGAATTGGCAGACGGTGAAATTGTTCCGGGATACTTGGAGTCTTATTCTCAGCCGGCTCCTAACATAACCATTCCTTTTCACGCCAGCGCCTGTGAATGGCTGCTGGGATACTCGGTTACCCCCGAAGAAGCTGCAGCCGCGCTGCGATCCCTGGAGTTTGCCGTAGAGCAGAATAGTGATGATGGCTCTATGCTGGTAACAGTTCCAAGCTGGCGCGGCGATGTCCTTGAATCTGCGGATTTAGTTGAAGAGATAGCCCGCGAATTGGGATATGACCGTATTACGGGAAAATATCCGACCGGTGACGCGCCGGAACCGCAGACAACCAGTTGGTTTGATATTCAATATCAATTCCGCCGGCGGCTGCAACAATGCGGATGCGCAGAGATTGTTACCTATCCGCTGACCAACCAACGCTCTACACTGCAACTGCTGACAGATGAAAGTGATATCGCTCAATTGCTGGTTGGCGCGATAGACGAGCTGGCGCCTGCAGAAAATGATAAAAAAGCCGGCGGAAAAGCTAAACAGAAAAAACAATCGGCCAAGCATATATCTGAGATGGATGAGCAGACAATACCACCATTGGATCCCGGCGCATTGCCGGCAGTCAGGCTGGTAAACGCCGTCAGCGCAAAAATGGATATGCTGCGAATTACGCTGATGAACGCAATGCTGGAAACTATTTCGGCAAACTTACGATATGGAAACACTTCTTTGCGGCTTTTCGAGATTGGACGCAGATATATTGCTTTGCCAAACAGCGCACAGCGTCTGCCGGATGAGCGGCGCACGTTGTGTGTGGGGCTAACTGGTTATATCGAAAACTGGGCCGAACCTCGCAGGGAATATGATTTTTTTGATATGAAAGCCATAATTGAAAATATTGCCGAAGGGCTGCATGTAGCAAACCTGCGTTTTACTCAAACACAGTCACCAATATTTCATCCGGGCCGATGCGCACTGCTAGAGATAGAAGACGGCGGCGCAAAAGAGACCCGATACCAGACAATTGGCGTTATGGGAGAAGTTCATCCAATTATTGCGGAACGATTCGGCGTTACGCAGCGAACATACCTCTGCGAGATCGATCTTACCAGATTATATCTTCATAATACATCGCCGCGATTCCAGTCAATTTCGCGATTTCCTGCGCTGACGCGCGATATCGCCGTGGTTGCGGATATCTCTGTGCCGGCGCAAGCCATTGCAGATGTGATACGCTCATCCGGCGGAGATCTTACTCGTTCCGTCACCTTGTTTGATATTTATACGGGAGATCAGATACCAAATGGCAAGCGCAGCCTTGCGTTTACGGTAGAATATCAGTCGCAGGAACGTAATTTAAGTGATTCAGATGGGGATTTTCTGCGCGAACAGGCAACGCATGAATTGAAGAAACAGTTAAACGCTGTTGTGCGTGAATAACCGATACGCGCGGCATGGGCAAAAATTCTGCATGAGGAATTCTGCCTATGCCGCTTGATTTGCTCTGCCATTTGGTTATTTCACCGGATAACAATACCGGTAATGATAATAACAATTCCTGCGATGATACTCATAACACCGCTTAAAACTGGGTTTCGTCTGCCCTGAGGAATGACACCTAATAATCGCAATATTCCAAAAACAATGCTGACACTGCCAAGAATGATGAGAACAAGAGAAGAGTTTGCTCTTTTTGAGCTAACCAAACTTAACGTATATAACAAATCGTTAAACATTATCATATTTCCTCACGCCAATTTTATTTTGTATCCTGATATAGTATACAAGATTTTTAGACAGGCGGACACAGAAATTACACAGATATGACGGAGGTAATCCCCCACATGGGAGCCGCAGCCTATCCGCTGAATAAAAATATTGTATTATACGAGCATGCTGCATATATCCTTAGAGACCAGAGCGAAAGCGAAACATACAGCAGGCGGTGCAGGGGGCAGCATGCCCTCTGACGGTGTGTGGAGTTTCCCCACACACCCCGTATTCCTTTTTAAGATTCAGGTCTATAATATCACAATCTTTGGGGAGTAATACTCAAAAACTCGCGCAAAGGCAGCAATTCTTTAAATACTTAAAAATGG
>JAKAOI010000071.1 GCA_021812265.1 Chloroflexota bacterium
TGTTCCGCAATTCCTTTGAACTTAATTTTATGATTTTGCAAAGTAAGCGGCAATTTTCACTCAATGAATTTAATGATTTTTTGCGCGTCAGTGATATCGTTTTTACGCTTCGAAAACACATTCATATCGTAATCATGACCGATACATCATCAGAACACGCGCAAGTAGTCGCCAAGCGCATTGTAAAACGATTTGCCGTTACCGCAGTTACTATTTTAGATGGGCACAGACTCCCTAAAGTGCGGCCTACAGGCACAGTAAACGCCAGATTTATCCATCCCGGCGCATTAGTATACTCAAACACCGATTTGGTATTGCAAAGCTTGCGGTTCGGACTGTTTCGCGCGCAAACACGAGCGCGGCGCAATGAAGAGGCTCCTATTTATATATTGACTGAAGATGACATTAAAATGGCAATTTCTGGGAAGTTCCGCTCAGTTATTCATGATTTTGCTGAAAAAGTAGCATAATTTTTGAGGAGAATACAATGATCAGTGACGCATCTTTAGGTGAAATTACTATTCCCGTACAAAAAAAGAGATTTGAAATAATTCGACAAAAATTGCCATTATCTACCATTGTATTTATGATATTTACCCTGTTAGGGGCCTCTTTACTGATATTATATTTTGTTATCCGCAATTTAGCGCTGTTTGCGCCTGGTTATAGCGCCACAGACAGAATTGCGTCTGTTATATTATTAGCCTCGGAAATTTATATTTCTTTTCAGGGAATCGGTTTTTACATACAAACCATACACTCCTTGCGCACCATAAATGTTTCCCGAATCACCCGGCTGGCGCCCATGACAGATCCGCTGGTAGCCATATATATTGCCACATATAATGAGCCGGCGGATGTCATAAAAAACACTGTTACCGCGATTTCTTTGCTGCAATATCCCAATAAAATTATCTATATCAATTGCGATCATCAATCAGAAGAACAGGCGCAGAAAGTACGTGAAATCGCGGAAAACGCGCATGTCAATTTTATTCATCGCAAGCCCAACACAGGATATAAAGCCGGTGGAATTAATGAATTTTTATTTCGCTTAGGTAAAGATCTCCCTGCAGCGCCATACCTTTGTGTTTTTGACGCAGACTCTATTCCACAGCCATCTTTTTTACATGAATTAATGCCATACTTTGAGGACGACATCCGCATTGCGTATGTGCAAGCGCCACAAAGTTACAGCAACGCGGCAGAATCATATGTCGCCGCAGCAT
The DNA here is from genome assembly GCA_021812265.1 of Chloroflexota bacterium. Taxonomy (GTDB): domain Bacteria; phylum Chloroflexota; class Ktedonobacteria; order Ktedonobacterales; family JACDGC01; genus JAJYBV01. Next base: position 1,230 of record JAKAOI010000071.1, read on the forward strand.
CAGCCGCACAACAGGAATCTTTTGGACATTACATTTCCGAAGGCAAACAGGCAAATGAAGCAATGTTCTATTGCGGCACAAATGTTATATTTCGGTGTGCCGCACTGCGTGACATCGGCGGCTTGCTGATTGAAAGCATAACAGAAGATTTTAATACATCTATTGCGCTGCACGCTCGCGGCTGGAAATCACAATATTGCAACACCGGCTATGTTTCCGGGCTTGGCCCGACAGATTTGCGGGCGTTTTGGACTCAGCAAGGCAGATGGGCTTTAGGTAACCTGGAATCTTTCCGCATGTCTGCCGGAAAATTATTTTTCCGGTTTGGGCTTACATTTGCGCAAAGATGGGAATATACTTTATCGGGCACATATTTTCTTGTTGGCGTAAACACCATAATCGTTATGACCATGCCTGCGTTGTATCTATTGTTTGGGGTGCGCCCACTCATTCTTTCTCCATTGTTATATGCGGCAACCTACGTTCCTCATTTTATCTTTTCCAATTGGTTTTATTTCGCAACTCTTGGAAAACGCGGTTTATCCAAAAAAATATTATTTTTGTCACAATGCCTTACCACTATTACATTTCCTACGTATGCGGCAGCAGCGATAGCAGCATTTCTTGGGCAGAAAAAAGCGTTTGCGGTAACGCCAAAAGGAGCGGGATCTACATTAAAATTTGCCGAAATAAAATCTCAGATCGGTATGATGATTTTCTTGGGAATCGCCAGTGTAACAGGTATTATCAAAATTTTTTACACTCTCAATTATATAATCATCATTAATTTAGTGTGGTGTTTGTATCATATCTTGCTGCTTTCCACGGTTTTTTATTTTCAAAGAAGTCACATAAACCAAACCGATTTACAAAGTGTGTATACCACTCGCTATCAGCCGGAAAACCAACAAACAAGACGATTAGCCGCCTGATATTCCGGGCGCAGTTGGTTTACCTGCCGGCAATCAACTTTGTGGAATATGATATATGATGTCAAATGAATACTTTAATAAAAGTGAGTATACCATGCCGCAACTACTGGGCCGGCACATGCCCCTTGAAGAAAATGCCGCCACTGCTCTAAAACTTGCCCACACCATGGGATGCAACGCCGCACAGATCTTTATCAGCAGCCCTCGTATTTGGACCCCGCCAAACTCTCCTCAGCGTATTAGTGAACTACAGTCCGCTGTGGCAAATAGCGGATTGCGGCAAATTATAGTTCACGCAGCGTATCTCATTAATTTAGCTTCAGCAAAAGATGACACACGAGAAAAATCACGGCAATTACTGAAGTGGACTATGGAAACCAGCGCTGCAATTGGTGTTTCCGACGTTGTATTTCATACGGGCAGTCATGGTGGCAGCGGCATTGAAATAGGGAAAGAAAGAATTATTGAGGGTGTTTCCTTTGCTTTAGAACATCTCAGCAAACCGATTAGAATACTTTTTGAAAATGACGCCGGCGCAGGATTTGGTATTGGCGCAGACTTTGCCGCTATGAAAGAAATGACTGATATTTTAAGTCAGCGTTTCCCCGGACGCATTGGTGTCTGCTTAGACACTGCTCATTTGTGGGGCGCCGGCAGTGATATCGGAACGGCAGCGGCGGCAAAACAAACAGCAGATTTTTTGGATACGATGATGGGATTGGAGCGCGTCTTTGTGCTCCACTTCAATGATTCCCGCGTACCTTGCGGCAGTCATCGTGATGTGCACGCCAAACTTGGCGAAGGAACTATCGGATTGGAAGGTTTGCGCGCTTTTGTTCAAGATTCCCGCCTCAGCAAGGCTGTAATTTTGTTGGAAACGCCAATTTCTCAAAATGACGGCGCAAACGATTGGGCAGATGAAACAAAACGTATTGCGTTTGCGCGCGCGCTGGCTTTCACCCAAGATCCGATCTCCCCGGAACAAACATAATATATCCCAAGCAGCTATTCCGGAAACACATATGATAATGGCTCCTGAGCAATCGGCAGCGTGGCGGCGTCGCTGATTTCATCTTCCGTTGGCCGGCCCAGCGCTATATGCATAGCGTGTATTTTCTGCACAATATCGCGTAACGTTTCCGGCGATATTGTTTGGTCGGCGTCGCTCATAGCTTCATCCGGCCGGGGATGCATTTCCAATATCAGCCCATCGGCGCCGGCGGCAGCCGACGCTAAAGCCATAGGCGCAACAAATGAGCGTTTGCCTGTTCCGTGACTGGGATCTGCAACAATCGGCAAATGTGTTAAGGAATGCAGCGCCGGAATAGCTGTAACATCAAATATATTGCGGGTATGATTATCAAATCCGCGCAAGCCGCGTTCGCATAACACCACATTGGGGTTGCCGGCGGCAAGAATATATTCCGCCGCGGAAAGCCATTCATCAAGGGTAGATGATGGGCCGCGTTTTAATAATATTGGCTTGCCGGAATGTCCGGCGGCGATAAGGAGTGAATAATTTTGCATATTGCGCGCGCCAATTTGGAGCATATCCGCAAATGCGGCAACGGCGTCTACCATTCCGGGTTCCATCACTTCGGTAACCACAGGAAGACCGGTAATTTCGCGCGCGCGCGCCAGCATCCGCAATCCCTGCGGGCCAAGACCCTGAAATGTATATGGCGAGGTGCGCGGCTTAAACGCGCCGCCGCGCAGCATAACCGCGCCTGATGTCTTTGCAGCCTTTGCAGCTTCAATAATTTGCTCTTCATTTTCAACGGAACACGGGCCGGCTATAACCGGCGGCATACCCCGAGAGCCAAAAACCACATTGCCAACCTTTACCCGTGTGCCGGCGGGATTTGCCGCAATATGCGCAAGTTTATAGGCGGTTTTTATCGGTATAATATGATTTACCGCCGGCAAATGGGCAATACGGTTTTTAGCCAATTCTGAAATAGCCGCGGCGTCTACACCAATAACATCTCCCGCTCCGATAGGCAACGCGCCAAGCGGTCCCCGCGCGCCTTCTGCGGCCAGCGCGTGCCTCAATTCAGCTCTTTCGGCGGCCGTAGCGTTTGTATGCAGAAATATCAGCATAATCAGCGTTCTCCTCTTATTAAGTATATAAAAAATTTCCCCAATAAAAAAACGCAGAGGCGAATTGCCTTCTGCGTTGTCTCTGATGGGCGGTGGCGGTTTTTCTGTCACGCAAAACCAGCGCTCATAAGAGACGAGCGCCAAAAATAAAAATACCCATTCAATTGTGCGAAAATGGATTGTTGCATGACAGTTCTTTCTTTTTAAACCTATTGCAACTATTATACAGACTTTTATTGCAATTGTCAAGTAGTTTTTTCGCGCAAAAACCATATAACCCCAAAAATCATGTTCTGTAAGACATTCAGGCCTTGATAGATGTTTCCATTGACGCAAGATATCAGAAATGAATATGCCTCAGGCGAGATCTGCATGTGACCAGATCCCGCTTGATCTATTGCAATGAACCAATGTTTGCGCAATCAGCTATTCGATGTCTTCAATGCGTTTACAAGCACTTTGATATCGTGTTTACCCTGATACATCGGGATAGGCGCGCGATCCAATCCCATCAAAGAGTAAACGGCTGCTTGCGCGGTTCTAACCGAGTATTCCACCGTAAAAACTACATCATCCGGCGTTTCCGCATACTGGCCGACAAAACCGAGATTGACTGAGCCTTGCGGGACTACTGCCGGGCGATCTCCGAGGGCGCGAGGCATGAATTGGCTGGTAATGTATGGCATCATACAGGGAATGCAAGTGGTTTGTTCGATGATAGCCGGTATCTTATCGCCAAAATGGAAGTGATTCAGCGCTTCTGTCAGAATTTCTTCGCCAGTGCATTCGGACATTTTCTTATGAACATAGTTCCCCTCTTTATCGGGAAATAGCCCATACCCCCACCAAAGGAAGACTTCTTTGGGCTGGCCGTCAATTTTAGGGTTGTAATAGAAGTTGACGGTCAACAACCAATTCGATTCCTTGAATGTCACTAATGCGCCACGGCCAAGTTTACTGTGTGTAAACTCCTCGATAAGCCGGGGAAAATCGGGATATGTAGTGGTCAATGTAAATGATTCCCACTTGCTCTTATGAATATCACCAGAAAACACCTTGGGATTGCCAAACACAGGGCGATCTTTTGCCACATTGCTCCAGAGTGTCCAGGAACCGCCGGGATCTCCCTGATTCAAAACAGGCGCAGTATGCATCGATCCAAAATTTGACGCAGCTGTCATCGAGCCATTTGTCATAATGACAATGTCGTTTTCGCTGAGCGCTATTGCGTCATTCTGGCCATTGCGCAGAAGCTCAATATGGCGGACTGTATGAGTATCGCCAGAAGATTCGATATCCAGATTGAGAACCCGTGTATTAGCCTCAAATTGTACATTGCGCGCGCGCAGCCATGTAACGATTGGCCGCACCATTGAATCGTATTGGGTATAGCGCGTGGTATAGATGCCCGACATGGTATTGATAGTAGGGAAGAGATGAATGAATCTCAGCAGGTACCGCTTCATTTCAATGGCGCTATGCCACGGCTCAAAGGCAAACATTGTGCACCACATAAACCAAAAGTTGCTCTTGAAGAAATGAGAGTCAAAGACATCCTCAATTTTCTTCCTGCCAAGTGATTTTTCCGGAGTTGCCATGAGATGCGCCAGCGCTAATTTATCATTCAGTGAAAGACCCATCAATGAAGAATCAACAATATTGCCATCTTTATCGACAAGGCGGGAATGCGAATACCAGTTTGCCTCACGATAGAAATCAAACAGATCGTCTTTGGCCGTTTTTTGCGGATTATCCAGCGAAGGAATTTCGGACAAGAGATCATAAGTGCAGGCAAAATGCTCCTCAAACATACGCCCGCCTCGCATATAGTAGCCGGATGATGCGTCTCCCGCAGCGTCCAAGCTTCCACCCCACATTGTATTTTCATCAAAAATCGTAATATTTTCGCCCGGAACGTGGGCGTCGCGAATGAGGAATACTGCGCCAGCCAGAGACGCAATGCCTCCGCCAATAAGATAAGCGTGTGTGTTTGCGCTGCTGCGCGTTGATGCAATCGATGACATAAGAAAACCTCCAAAAAATCTTTATCTAATTTATAGCTACCTGCGCTGTAAAAACAGAATTGGTGTTTTAAAAACACCAATCACCAATGGCAGAATGTTGATATTACTATTTGGATCGAACAACGCTGCAAAACAAATTAGGATATTTTTCATTTACCCCAATTGGGTATCTTGTATTGTTGCCGAATATATTGGTATAATACCAGAGTATTGAATAAAAGTCAATAGTATATTGACCGTTGTTCAATAACATCGCAAAGTTGTTATAATCTCTAGGAAATACTGCAATTGCTCATCCTTGTTGGTTATATTGACGATTGTTCAAGTAACGATGTTCAAGCAGCAAAAATTCTATGCAGCACAATCATCATGATGAAAGGTGATTTCTATGTATTACAGCAGTGGCAACTACGAAGCGTTCGCGCGTCCACGTAAACCACAAAGAGCCGATGAAATAACCGCATGGTTTGTCGGCGCAGGACTCGCTTCCCTTTCCGGAGCAGCATTTCTCATCCGCGATGGGCAGACACAGGGCAACAAAATCACGATCCTTGAGCGGCTCAAGCTGCCCGGAGGCGCTCTCGATGGCGTCAAAGAACCGGAGAAAGGTTTCGTCATTCGCGGTGGGCGAGAGATGGAGGATCATTTTGAGTGTTTGTGGGATCTGTTTCGTTCAGTTCCTTCACTTGAGATCGAAGGCGCAAGCGTACTCGATGAATTCTATTGGCTTAATAAAGATGACCCAAACTATTCCTTGCAGCGCGCAACCGAGAAACAAGGGCAGGACGCTCGCACAAATGGATTATTCGCTCTGAACAAAAAAGCGCAGAAAGATATCATAAAAGTTTTTCTGGCTACCCGTGAGGAAATGGAAAACAAGCGCATCAATGAGGTCTTTGGCCCGGATTTTCTGAAGAGCAATTTTTGGCTGTACTGGCGCACGATGTTCGCTTTTGAAGAATGGCACAGCGCTCTTGAAATGAAATTATACTTGCACCGATTCATTCACCATATTGGTGGATTACCAGATTTTTCTGCCCTGAAGTTTACGAAATATAACCAATATGAGTCGCTTGTTCTGCCTCTGTACAAATGGCTGCTGGAGCAGGGCGTCAACTTTCAATTCAATACAGAGGTCACCGACATCGACTTTGATATTACGCCAAAACGCAAGCAAGCTACACGCATTCACTGGATTGCAAATGGCGTGGCCGGCGGAGCTGACCTTGGACCCAATGACATCGTGATGACAACAATTGGATCATTAACCGAAAATTCCTCCAACGGCGATCACCATACCCCTGCAAAATTGAATGAAGGGCCTGCTCCTGCTTGGGATCTGTGGCGGCGTATTGCCACAAAAGACTCATCATTTGGCCGCCCGGATGTCTTTGGCGCGCACATTCCAGAAACCAAATGGGAATCAGCAACCATTACGACACTGGATGAACGCATTCCCGCCTATATTCAGAAGATTTGCAAACGCGATCCGTTCAGCGGTAAGGTTGTAACCGGCGGTATCGTGAGCGTGAAGGATTCTAGCTGGCTTCTGAGCTGGACAGTCAACCGTCAGCCGCATTTTAAACAGCAGTCGAAGGACCAGATCATCGTCTGGGTATATTCACTGTTCGTCGATATTCCGGGCGATTATGTGAAGAAGCCGATGCAGGAATGCACAGGCGAGGAGATCACCCAAGAGTGGCTGTATCATATGGGTGTGCCTGTCGATCAAATAGCAAAGCTTGCCGCGTCCGGCGCAAAATGCGTGCCCGTTATGATGCCATATGTCACCGCTTTCTTCATGCCGCGACAAACAGGAGATCGCCCGAATGTTGTGCCTGAAGGAGCGGTAAATTTTGCCTTCATCGGCCAGTTTGCCGAAACAGAGCGCGATTGCATCTTTACAACTGAATATTCCGTGCGCACCGGAATGGAGGCAGCCTATCAACTGCTGGGAATCGAACGAGGAGTTCCGGAAGTTTTCAATTCGACGTATGATGTAAGAAAACTTCTTGCTTCAGTCAGCAGGCTGCGCGATGGCGAAGAGCTGCATCTGCCGGGACCTGCCTTTCTGCACAAGTTGCTGCTGGGCAAGATCGACTCTACCGAAATTGGTGAACTGCTGAAAGAGT
>JAKAOI010000072.1 GCA_021812265.1 Chloroflexota bacterium
GATTGCCAGCAGCGCGATAACAGACATAAACGCGCCGTTTAACGCTTTCGAGCGTGGTTTTGTCCTGCGAAAAATAAGGCGATCTATTCGCGGCCTTTTTGTGGCTCCGGGTATAATAACCAATCCGTTTGCGGCAGAATCTTTTGGTGTGAGCGGCGTAAGTTTACCGCTGTTTTTGGATATTTTTTCCGGCAGCATGATTTTTCCGGCAGGGTCTGTGGTTTCGGCGCGGCTTTCTCCTGAAACATAGTTGTTGTTGGCGCTTTTAATAGGTGGCAGCGCCGGTTCTGTTGCCGCCGGAATATCATTTTGCCATGAAGTATTGTCTGTTTTCGCAGTCTTTCCGGTTATATCGCGAAAATTGCCCTGAGAATCAAAACTCATACTGTGCCACATCCTTTACAACGTACACTCTCTTAACACAGTATCACGAAGCTTCAAGCATGCGAATAGGCTTTGGCCAAATAATACCATTGCGTGTTTTCAAATTGCTCATATTTTATATAACTGTTTCTTTGACGGTTCAAAAAACAGCCGCCGGTTTGTGAATGAGCCGGCTTTGCGATACGTGAGATGTGCAGCTAGGGCAGAGAAATTTTATTGCCTGCAATTGCGGATCGCGCTCTGGCAATATCGCGCACAGAGCCGGCGGATTCAAAAAGCTTCAGAGCTTCGTTGAGAAGCAAATCTTCTTGCTCTGACTCGCCGCCGATTTTCTGCCAGTATCCTGCTAAAACATATTGCGTGCGGGCGATTTCCCATTGGGTTTTTATATCGGTAAAGATGGCAAGAGCTTTTTCCAAATATGCGCTGGCTGATTCCAGCAGTTCCGGTTGATTTTGCGCCATCAAGTAAATTGCGTATGCGCGTAACGCTTGCCCATATGGTTTGCGTGCGCCGGATTGTTCACAAATATGTAACGTTTGCTCGCCATAATTTTGAATCGGGTTCATAGTTCCCATACGCGCCGCTAACTCCATTTTTTCCGCCAACAAAGCAGGATAACTGTGTCTTCCGGCGCGCAACGCAAGCGCTGTTTGCAGGATAGGTTCCGCTTCGGCGTATTTGCCTTGCGCGATAAAAAAGCGCGCGCGGAATAAGCATGTGTATTGGGTGTCATCTGAATATGGCAGGTCATCCAAGCTGTGCAGCGCCTGATGCGCTAAATCAATTTTACCTATTTTCACCAACGCAGTGGCGTATGCTAATATTCCCCAGCGATAGTGGTTTTGGCGCACTATAGAGGTTTTGGGACCAATTTTCAGCAGCTTCTCTCCGGTTTTAGCGGCTGCAATCCAGCGATCTTGCTCGTATTGTGTAATAAGAATGCGCTGTAACGCTTGCGCCTGCAACAGGTCGTTTTCAATAGCGGCTGCCATTTCCAGCGCAGTTTCCGCATGCAGCAGCGCTTGATCGTAAGCGCCGGTTATCTGGTGGCCCATACTTACTTCACAGTGAATATCTATTACCTCGCTGCGATCTTCAATATGATTTGCCCAAAATAGCCGTCGCGCCTGGCTGCGCAGGTATCCCAGTAAATCTACCCGAACGGCCAGCAGATTTCCCAAGGCGTCCAGCGCTTCAGAGGCATGCCGTGGCGCCTCGTGTTTTTCCGCCAGCGCAACAGCTTCTTCTGCGCTGGCTATTGCTTTTTGAATTTCCGCCGCGCCGCGTTTTTCGGGCCACGACCACCAAAAAAATGCTGTTGCGGTCAGCATGGCTGCGCGTTCCAGCGAATCTTCCTCATTTGCAGATTCCGCTAATTTTAACCCGTCATTCAGATAATTTTGTATTTCCTCGTGTGCGGGCAAGCCTGTAAACCAGCTTGAATAGCGCGCCGGCAGAATTACCAGTCTGCGGTAGATTGAAATGCCCAATTCGATAGCGGCAATTTTTTCTGTTTCGGTTTGCGGAGTTTGCTGCATCAGCCGATAGCTGCGCAGCGCCTCACGATAATCATTCCACGCGGCGCTGCCTTCAGAGCGGAGCGATCTGGTGTCACCGCGCTTGATATAAGCAGTCAGCAGCAGTTTGTTTTCCAGCGGGCGCGCATCTGCCAGCAGATTGATTTCACGGGTATACAGGTGAATGGCGGTTTTTGCGCTGAAACGCTCCAGCGCTTTTTCTGCGGCGCTGTTTAAATATCCCAAAATTTTTGTGCGAATTGCGCTTGCGCGCGCAGTATCGCGAGAACGCGCCAATCCTGCCTGGCGGTAATATTCTTCATAGTGGTTGGCTAGCAGCTCTGCGTTTTCTTCATCGTTGCGCCGCGGCTGCGCTTCCAGCCATTGCGCAAAGCGTTCGTGCTCATGCGCGCGGCGCGCCCGCGGAATAAGGTCATACGCCACATCGCGTGTCAGCACATGTTTAAACATATAGAGCGTTTCTGTTTGCGCCGGGCCACGCAGTGTTTCATGTACTCGAACAATTAATTCTCGGGCAATTAATTGTTCTAAACACGCGGGCAGCGCTTCGGGAGTTACGGATTGCGAGATCCCTAAAATCGCCGCAGGCCAAAATGTTCTGCCGATAATTGCAGCATGGAAAAGAATATTGCGATCTTCGGGATCCAGCAGATCGATGCGCGCCGCCAACGCGCCTTGCACAGTATCGGGAATAACCGGTATTACTGATTCGGCGGTATCGTTCCAGTTGGCGGCGACTTCCCAAACGCCATCGGCGTTGAGCTTAATAATTTCTCGATCTGTCAGCATTCGGATAATTTCCTCTAAAAAGAAGGGATTACCTTCGGCGCGCTCCAGTATATTTTGCCGTAATTCTGTGGGGACAGAGGAATTTTTTAATAACGTGTCAAACAATCGTTCGGTGTCGGAGTCGGAAAGTCTATCGAGGGTGATCAGCGCGAAATTATTTCGACCGGATCCCCATGATGAACGGCGCAATAAAAATTCCGGGCGCGCGGCGCCGATTGCAATAATTGCGCCTTTCGCGCGTTCAGCGATATGTTCAAATACATCCAGCAGCAGATCATCGGCCCAGTGGATATCATCAATAAACAGCAGCAGCGGGCCGGATGAGCTGATAATTTCAAAATATTCCCGCCATGCGCGAAACAGTTCGCGCTGCAATGTTTTGGGGTCTTTTGCCAAGCTGCCTTTTACATCTTCCATATTCAGGCCGATAGTATACGCAATATAGAGTAAAATTCTTTCTATTTGTTCTTGATCGCTGTTTGCGCCAAGCCGCTGCTGTATATCTTCCCGAATAATCTGCTGCGCTTGGGATAGGGGAACGGTGTTTGTGAACGTATAATAATTGCGAATCATTTCGGCCAGCGGCCAAAAGGTTACATCTTGCCCATATAAGGCGCAGCGCCCCATCATCACCTGAAGATCTGGCCGAACGCGCAGCTCATGCGCGATAAACTCTCGCGCCAGCCGAGTTTTGCCTGTGCCGGGTTCACCGATAACCGCAATATATTGCGGCTTGCGCTCAACACATGCGCGCTGCGTAACGCTGCCCATAAGGGTAAGTTCGCTGTCTCTGCCAATTTGGGGAGTTTTAGGGGTATCTAAACTGCCGGTCCTTGCTAATGGAACCGGATTGGTGTCGAGCATTCTGATTGCGCGCCATACTTGGATCGGTTTTGGTTTGCCTTTTAATGCAACCAAGCCCAGCGGCGCATATTCTACAATGCTTTGGGTAGAACGCCAGGCCCGCGGACCAACCACCACCATATTGGCTTCGGCTGTTTGCTGCAAACGCGCCGCAACATTTACCACATCTCCCGTTACGATAAAATCGGATCCTTCGGACGCGGTGACGGATGCGGCGACTTCGCCGGTGTTTATGCCGATGCGCATTTCCCATTTTTTTGCGGTGGGATCTTCTGCAAGGTGTTCGTCATTAAATATTTGCAGTTCTTGCAGCATTTCCAGCGCCGCGCGCACCGCTCTCGCGGGGTCATCTTCATGCGCGCGAGGCAGGCCAAATACACCCATAACCGCGTCACCAATAAATTTTTCCACCAAAGCGCCATGCCGCCGCAGCGCGCCAGACATTACGGAAAAATAGCGCGCCAGCAATTGCCGTAAATCTTCGGGATCCATTTGGTCTGCCAATTCGGTGGAACCGACTAAATCGGCAAACACAATAGTAACCACACGGCGCTCATCGCGTTGTGTTTGCAATGGCGCCGGCTGATCGGTTAATTTTAATCCGCATTGGTTGCAAAAGCGAGACCCGGGTACATTATATGCGCCGCATCTGGGACATTCCAGTGAGCTTCCGGTCTGTGAATTCGGCTGTTTCGGCGCGAATTTGCTGATTCTTCTGATCCATCTCATATCTGTTGTGTCAGCCTCGATTGTCAGATTATCCGCGTGTATGCTGCGGGCAGTGTTTATGAAGAGCGCCGGTGTTTATTCAACCGGCAAATCATCTCTGCTGCCCCATTCGTTCCAAGAGCCATCGTAGTTTGAGTAGTTTGCGCCGCCAATGAGCTGCAAGGCGAATAAAACGGAGGTTGCGGCAACACCGCCATTGCAATACGCAATGCATCGTGTTGTGTTATCCTCTGCAGGAATACCCGATTTGGCAAATTCCTGTCGCAATAATTCAGGAGAAAGGAATGTTCCGGTTTCAGGGTGAATCAATTTTTCCCGCGGGAAGCTGATGGCTCCGGGGATATGGCCACCGCGGCCATGCGTTCGGTGTCTGCGGTTATAATATTGATCCTCGTCGCGAGCGTCTATCAGCGTGACACTGCTGTCGGCGGGGCTGCGGGTGACGCGCAGCACTTCATCGACAGATGTTATAAGAGATGGCTGTATATTTGGCGTAAAGGAGCCGGCAGGAAAAGCGGGAACCACGTTGGTAACCGGCTTGTTTTCGCGCCGCCACTTGCCAAGCCCGCCATTGAGAACACCGGCGTTTGTGTGGCCGTAATATTTTAGCGCCCACCATAGGCGTGTAGCAAACTGCATGGCGGGATGCGCGTCATACGCCACAACAAATGTGTTATCAGAAACGCCGCATTTTTCCATGATTGCTTGAAATTTTGCGGGATCTGCCAGTTGCGCCGGGACGGGATTATCGAGATCTACAATATCTTCGGTCCAATCTAAATAGATGGCGCCGGGAATATGTTCTTGCCGATATTCTTCTTCGGCTCCGGTGTATATTGCGTTATCAACACCATCTGCGCCTTGTGTGATTCGCACATAGCCGCGCATATCAATCAGGCGGACTTGTGGGCGCTGCAGTTGGCGGAATAAATCATCAGTTTCAATTAAGATGGATGAGAAAACAGCCATAATTGCTCCGTTCAAACGTGATGCATTTCACCGTCGGAAAATGCCCAATTTTCCCACGCAGTTTCTTTCATAACGACCATAACATCATGTGGGCGCACACCTGCGCGGGTTTGCAGATTACTGATAAGATTTTTCAGCAGTTCGCGCTTTATTTTTACACTGCGGCCAACGGAGAGCAGAATTTCAATCATAATAAATTGATCGGAACGCGGCGTTTCCAAGTTGGGATAATCGCGGTCAAAAATAAATTGGTCGCTTTCCAGTTCAATAAAGCGCTGAAATCGGTCTTTTTCGGGGACGCCGACGCTCATCAACGCTGTTTGCGCGCAATCTCCCAAAACTTTTTTTTCATCTGCTGATCGGCCTTTCAGTAACGTAAAGGTAATAAACGGCATATAAGGTAGAATAGCTCCTTTCAGGTCTTCGTTTATACTGTACCACAATAGAAGCATAGGCGGTCAATTACGCCGCTTCATGGGCAAGTGAACGCGATTGCATTGGCTGTTTCTTGTCATCTGCTGCTTATGCCGACTGAAACATATGCCGATGGCGCCGTAAAAATCCATAGGAACGCCAAAATTATATTTATATATAAATATTTTAAAACAATTGATTTTATCACAAACAGGCATTAATTTATACTCTAACATATATATTATAGCTTGCTTGTATATTTTTAAAAATAATCTTGCATAATTCTGTGATTAGTAGTATTATATAGATAAGACATTTTATAGGAGAGGATCTTGCAATATGACTGGGAATAATGACCAAGAGCAGCAAAAAGGCGCGCCTGTTATAAAGAGTGTTAAGTCGGAAATAAATAATAAGACAGAATTAATTGATGTGATTCTTGCGTTTGAAGTTGCCTCTAGTCAGCTTCGCTATAAAGTCTTTCCATATACTGAAAATAAGTTTACGTATACTGATATTCCAATGGAAGGTCGTTTTTGGCGGGACCACACCAAGGCTTATCCCGTTAATATGGATGATATCAAAGATATAACCATTGAAGAAGCGATTTGGGATATTATTGTTGCAAAGCAGGAGAAATATACAATTAAAGCGATTGCAATTGCTTTTCGTGGAGCTGTCCACAATGGTGTAATCATTCATACGCATCGAACAAATGCTCAATTGCAAAATAATTTTCATTTGCAAAATAATTTAAAATTAAGATTTATGAGTAAAAATCACGTAGCGCCCGAGATTTTTATTGAAAATCGTTCAAATATGGGCGCATATGGTGAATTATATTATAATCCTGAAATAGAATCACAAAATCACTCAAATTTCATATATATTACGATAGAAGGTATGTTGGGGGCCGGTGTAGTCATTGATAAAAAACTTTATTTGGGAAAGAGCGGTTTTGCTGGTGAGGTTGGCCATATCGTATTAGATTCGGGAAGTTCTCTAAAGTGTGATGTTTGCAATCAAGATGGCTGTGCGGCGGCTTTAACATCAGGAAAGGCAATGGTGCGCCAAGCTATTGAACAATCTCAATCAAATGACACTTGGGTTATAAACGCCATTAATGGCCGTGCACTAGAAACTTATCGAACTATCGATTCCGGGTATTGGCTCGATCTTAATCCTTTGTGGCAAACAAATAACGCTATTTCAGTAAAAGACGTTTTAGAAGCTTCACATAATTCAGAAACACCACGGCGTATAGTAGAGGCAGCAATCGGCAATTTTAAGAAATTGCTTGCTAATATTATGTATATATATAATCCTGAATGTATTTTAATTGGCGGATCAATTACTGATAATGCAATTTTTAATCAACAAGTAGCAGTAAACCAATTTCCTAATGTGCCGGCACAGATTATTCCATTTTTTATTAGTCCTGCTGCTTTAGGTGATGAAAGCGCATTAATTGGAGTTGGTAAATGGGCGTTTGATCATTTAATGGCTAAAATCATGCAGAATAAAAATCAGCTATAAGGAGATTTTTAGGGTGAGATCGGAAATTATTATTTTCGGCTCAAAAGGAAGCAGCAATGACGCTTCCTTTTCTTTTATAGAGAATGATGTGCGGCGTATGAGATTATTCTTTGGGAAAGATAAACAAGCCCATTTGAATTTTATTGATCCAACAAATGAACCTGACAAGATCTTAGATGATATCCGTAAGATTGCAGCGTCAGCGGAAAGTTCTTCGGCGTTGGTTTTCTACTATTCTGGACATGGCGCAATAGATAAAAAAAATCAACTTTATTTTGTGCTTGAACGTTCAGACCTGCAAACTTTGCCTGCTCTTGACATTTTAAATATTTGTCTGCATAAAACACCTGCAAAATATATTTTATGCATGATAGATTGTTGTTATGCGGCGTCTCCGAATCTTGATTTATTTCAACAAATGCTGGAAAATAATATAAGCAGCCGAATTGATGATGATAATCGCTGTATCGCAATATTCTCTGCAAGTGATTCGCGAGGATTGGCGTATGGTGATAGGTATGGCAGTATTATGACTACTGAATTGATAAAAATCATCTTGCGCTTTGAACCCAAAAGCATTTCAGATTTAGGTCATGCGCTAAAGCAAGCCATTAGTCGACTTGAAACGCAAAAATTTATAGATACATATCATGATCCCGCATTCTCGCTATTTGCTTTTACTGGATCTATGAATAAGTCTGCGGATAACCAGAATCCTGCAATAATAGAGGTAGGTAACCACACCGTGAACTTTGTGTATAAGAATCAAATTATGGCTCAACAAAACATTATTACTTCGTATAGCGCGCATATTTCAGAATCTAAGATCCTTCTGGCGTATGGTGTACACAATACAGGAGTATTTTTATGTGAACATACGTTTAATCAACCAGATGCGCCGCTGCCCTATAAACAAGATGTCCCACTTCCTATGTTCCATGGCATTAAACTTTCAAAAGACAGCCGTTTTATCGCCATACGACATCAAGATGATCAACAACAGCAAAGGCTAAAAACATTTAAAATTAATGGGTTAAAAATTGGTGATGAAGTTTTTGATATGTTTTGCAATACCAATGATTTCCTATTTTGTGAATCGCGTATTGGACAGAATCAAATTATAAATGTTTTGCTGGCTACAACGATTAACGCTCAACATATAATGCAATATCAGTC
>JAKAOI010000073.1 GCA_021812265.1 Chloroflexota bacterium
TAATTGCCGCAATGATTGCAATAACTGTGCCGCTGAGTATCACCAACTTTACCACATTGGTAATAAATCCCGTTCCGCCGCCGCGAAGTTCACTCACCGAGGTTACTGCTATAGCGCCAATTACACCATCTAAATTTGATATTATCGGCGCAACGGCATATGCCCTGCCGGATATATAAAAAAAAGCTCGTGATGAATCGGGCAGCTGCCCTGTAGCCGATTTACCTAACATCATGGTATTTTGCAAAGCAGCCAAAATAATTGTCTTATCTTGATTGAGATTCGTTTGATTTGCTGTATTAGAAATTATTGCATTCCCATTCCGATCCATTATCCAAATACGATCGTTTGGGTCTTGTAATTCTGTATGGCTGTTGGTTGAGGCAAACGTCATGCCAATTGCTTCATCTAAATTGCCGCCATTGATATCATAATTTGCTCCTATCTTTTGGGCGTTAAATTGGGCAGAAGTCAACATTTGATTTTGTAAATATTGTGTAAAATATTGATTTGTAGCATACCATGCGGCCAAGATAACGGCCATGATTGCTACAATACTTACAACTGCTGTAAGCAGTGAAATTTGTACGGCAAGGCTGTTTTTAGGGCGCAGCGTTGAGGGATCTTTTCGTATATTTGTTATTTTATTGCGGATGTACGAAACAGATTGAGACGCCGCAAACCGCAAGCGAACCAGCGTATTATTGATCCAACTGCGGATCATCACTTTCCTCCTCTAATCCGGATGAATCAAATTTATATCCTACCCGCCAAATGGTTTTAATATACCGCGGTTTTGCAGGATTTTCTTCAATTTTCTTCCGAAGTGTGCCGATATGCACATCTACCGTTCTGCTGTCACCAAGATATTCAAATCCCCAAACACGGCTCAGCAATGATTCTCGGGTTAGCACTTCATTGGGCATAGAAGCCAACGTAAGCAAAAGCATAAATTCTTTGGCGGTCAGATCTATCACATCTCCGTTTTTTTCGATACGCCGCACTTTGGGATAGATAGTAATTGGACCAAACTCCAATTTATCTTGGCGCATATTGCTTTGCTGTGTTTGAAACCGCCGCAAAACTGATTTTACCCGGCTCACTACTTCTCTCGGGCTGAACGGCTTGGTAATATAGTCATCTGCGCCAAGATCCAGCCCCTTTATGCGATCTTCCTCACTGTTCAGCGCGGAAAGAATAATAACAGGAGTATCCGACCACGCGCGAATGGCTTTTAACACCTCGCGGCCATCTACCTTAGGCAGAAAAATATCAAGTATAATCAAATCCGGATGCTGATTCGTATGCATCTCTATCGCTTGCGCTCCATCAGAGGCGATAAGTGTGCGAAATCCCGCGGCGTTCAGATATGTTTGCGATAAATTGGATAATGTTGCTTCATCTTCAACGATTAAAATGGTCTGCTGATTTTTTGGTTCCATATATTTATATGTTCACTCATTTTCTTACGTAGTATTCCGGCAAAAAACCTGCCGGCGCCAATGCTGGATTGAGATATGTACACATGTATAATCGGCAGAAAAAAGTTTTCAAACCGTCGATAAAATTTTGCTGCCGATGTTACGCAATGAAATGGTTTATGTTAAATATTTATTCTACTCAGGACTTTCGCTTCGGCATGGAAAATCGGGGATATACAAGGTACAATGCCCCTTGTACAGGGTTCTGGGGTGTCCCCAGACCTCCCTCTGTTGCAGATACGAGAACCATGCGCTTCTCTTTCAAGCGAAAGTCCTATAGCTATTATCAGCATAGCGCTTTTTTAATAAAATAGCCATTTTATTTGAAAGAATTTTGTATTATTGACGAACGAAGTTCACCAACGCCTCGCCATAAAAAAGAGAAGAAATTATTAGAATTTTTGACGCCGCAGCCTAAAGCAGCTCCAGCGCATGTAATCAGCGGCTACAGCTTCCAGCTTTTCATAACTTTATTCTGCTGCGAACCAATACGGCTGATAATTGCGCGAATTAATATATCATCGTGTATAGCAGACATAAAATATGGCCCAATACCAATAATTAGCCCGGAATTTTGGGTTCTTATAGAAAACAGCCAGCGATTGGGCATGATACGCACAGCGCTGATATCGGCCCAAAAAATAGTTTTCGGGCCGATTAATCGATTTTTGATTGTAATTGCGGAGCCGGTTATGGTAATTTTTTGACCGAACAGCAACATAAGCAGCACACCGGTAAATCCGATTATTCCCCCAATTATCAGCAAGAGCGCAATATGCAGCAACGAACCGGCAGTAGCGCTGATAACCCCAATTACAGCAATAAGCACCGACAAAAATATCCATAGCGAATCAATAAAAATATTAGGAGATTGAATAGTTTCAATCTCTTGAAACAGATCCGCGTTCATAGACGTATAATATAACTTCAATTCACTGTCTAACGCGGCCTGAGAAATGCGGATGGCGGCTTCTCGCAAAAGAGTATTGCCATTTTCCATCCCTCTGATAAATATGGTAGCGGAATGAGATTTACTGTCTCTGAGATGAATAAAGCCGTTTTTATAGGAAGCGCTTTCAATAAACTGCCATTCCAGCACAGTAGACTGCCGGTTCTGCGCCTTCCATGGGTGTATTACCATTATATTGCGATCATTAGTCTCTACAATACAAAAAATAGAGCCGGCCAGCGCAAACGCCGCTATAGCAACGCTTATAATCACTACAGCGTCGACGCCAAAAGCAACATATACGGCAAAACTGTCACTGCGTAAATAAATTGCTAACAATATTGCAATTAAGGTTAAAAACACCGGCGGGATCAATGTGAGAAAGATGATAAAGCCGCGCGGCCTGAAAATAATTGATTTATATGCTTCGGCAGACATCGCTTCAATGGCGTTTGATTGATGTATAATAGAATGCGTTTGCGGTTTCATTTGCTGCATTGCCGGTGTCCTCCCTTAATATATTGCCATTTTATCCGCCAGCCGCTATCTGCGCCAACGCAAAAATTTTTATTTTATTGCTTTGCATTGTTTGGGATATTGCATATATGCATACATGTTGTTTTTTGTATGACTGGTTCAGAAACAGTATATCATGTTCCATGCGTTGAAGCAGCGCCATGTACCTAATATGCAATTGCATAGCCATTTTATCCATCCATTATTACAGACAGCCAAGAGCCATATTTTGATGCCGCCGGGGCACACAAGGATTAAAAGGCTTCGTGTGTGCGCCAGAACATCGGCAGAATACCTCTCACGGATGTGTCTCAGATACTGAATTTGTCGTTCCAACATAATAAAAGAGCCGCGCCATATTGAAAATGCGCCGCGGTAAATGCTAAAATAGGGGTGAATATGGCTCAGAGGCGCCAAATGGCTCACTTCCATCATAAAATTTGCGTTGAGCCGGGCGTTTTTACACAAGGTTGCGGACAAACGCCGTACCTTTCGCGTTCATAATCTATTTTGAGTATCGGGAGCAGATGTTTATGTCTTTCAATCCGCGAGATTTGCAGCGTATGCAGCAACAGATGATAAAAGCTCAAGAGCAGGTGGCAAAAGCTCAGGAACAAATGGCAAAAGATCTTGCCAATATGTCACTTCAAGGAACTGCGGGCGGCAGCGCTGTAGTCGTAACCATGGCCGGCGATTTTACTATTCAATCCGTAAAAATTGATCCGGAAGCCGTTGACCCCGAAGATGTTGCCACACTGGAAGAATTGATTGCGTTAGCGTTTAAAAGCGCCATTGAGCAGGCGCAGGCAGCCTATCAGCGCGCACAAGATTCAATTGTATCTTCCGCCACAAGCGGCATACAACTGCCTAAAGGCCTCGGATTTTAAGAAAGGGTTGTCGTGCGGAGAAAATGGATAATGTTGCAGCGCCTGTTCAGGCAATGATCGAAGAATTTGCAAAACTTCCCGGCATCGGCCCCAAAACAGCGCAGCGCTTAACCTTTTTTCTTCTGCGCGCGCCAAAAGATATTTCACAGCGGCTGGCAGACGCATTAATACGACTGAAAGAACAGGTGCGCTCCTGCTCGGTGTGCTGCAATCTCACCGAAACAGATCCCTGTTCCATCTGCGGAAACAGCCAAAGAGATCACTCGGTGGTGTGTGTGGTAGAAGAGCCATTGGATGTATTGGTTATTGAAAAAACCGGTGTATTCAAAGGTGTTTATCATATTTTGCATGGCGCGCTTTCTCCAGTAGACGGTATTGGCCCCAAAGATTTAAAAATCGATGAATTGCTGTACCGAGTTACAAAAGGTGATATCAGCGAACTCATTTTGGCCACAAACCCCAACTACGAAGGAGATTATACCGCCGCATATATTGCGTCTGCGGTAACAGCTTCAAATATCAAAATGACCAAACTGGCCAGAGGCCTTCCGCTGGGCGGCGATTTAGAGTACGCTGACGAGGGAACGCTGGCGCGCGCGCTGGAGGGCCGGCGGATTTTTGATTCGGCCGGACATTAAATACGATTCGGAAAGAGCAGCATGGTATATAACATCACCTTATACACAAAACCAGAATGTCACCTATGCGATGACGCGCGCGCCATATTAGACACTATCTTTGCCGAAGCGCAAGATGACACACTTTTTGCGTTGCGTGAAGTTGATATTCGTTTAAATGAAACCGATTATGCGCTCTATCGTTATCGTATTCCAGTTATTATTGTTAATGGAGCCATCGTTGCTGAAGGCCGCATGGATGATTACGCGCGTTCTGCCATCGAGCGCGCATTAGTGATATAATCGCGCATTTCAGCTGCATAAAGCGAGAAAGGAAACGTTTATGGAACAATCGATAAAAACACTGCAAAAACGGTTAGCAACTGTATTTTATACATGCGCGCACGGATTTAATGTGTTTGCAGATTATTTTATTAATCATTGGCTGGGAATTATTACTATTATCCTTGGCGGCGCATTATTTTTTGCAATACTTACTCCGTTGCTTGCCTATGCCGGATATGAACCAATGGCGGGAATTATGTTCCGTTCGTTTCATCTTATTTGTGATCAAATTCCTTCACATTCATTTTTTATCTGCGGACATCAAATTGGCATTTGCGCGCGCTGCTTGGCAATATACACATCATTGTTTATTTTTTCCCTCGCGTTTCGGAAATATCGCACAAAAATATCTCCCTTAGACTGGAAATTATTTATTTTATTGCTGCTGCCTATGGCCTTAGACGGAGGAACACAGTTATTTGGCTGGAGACAAAGTTTTAACGAACTGAGGCTTTTCACCGGCGCGCTGTTTGGGCTAGGCATATTCTGGTTTACTCTGCCGCGGGTACAAAACGCAGTAGATGAATCGAAAGCTATAGAACTTGCGCTGCGCGCGCGCATTCAGGCATAAACCGCCGCCAGCTACAGGTTTTCAGGTGTCAGCGGCTTTGTTTGAGGCAGGCCGCTGGGCCTAGGAAATGTTTTCCCCGTCAGTTTCAACTGGCGGAAGCGCAAAATAACTCTATTATCCGCCAAATCAGGGGCCAAGGCGCATAATTCAGCAGGAAGTGATATTATTTCCGGTTCAGCGGCGCCTAAGATATGCGCGGCATACGTCGCTTGGCGTACTTCATCGGCAATTTCACCTTTTTTCATGGCAAAAGTAAGAGCGTTTACCTGCGCAAAAGGCAGAATCCATTCCAACAGCGTTGGTGTTGCAGCAACAGCGCGCGCTGTAACAATGTGAAAACTGCCGCGCAACGAATCATCCCGCGCAAAAACTTCTGAGCGACCAGTAAGAACTGTAAAATTTTGCAAATCGGCGGCGTCAGCAATTTGCCGCTGTAAATTTGCTTTTTTTGCCGTCGCCTCTAACGAGTATACTTGCCAATGCGGCAAAAGCACTGCAATCGGCAAACAAGGAAAACCTGCTCCGCTGCCGACATCCAGCATTTTGCGTGGCTTTTTTCGGATATTTTCGGGAATAGCCGCAAGCAGTGTCATAGAATCGATAATATGCCGCGTCAGCGCCTGCGATGGATCAACAATTGAGGTAACATTAAATTTTGCCGACGCCTCTATCAACATATCGCGTATGCGCAGCAGCGCTTCCGCTTGCGCGTTTGATACCTGCGCATGCAAAATTTTTGCAGCGTCTTTTAACAGATCCAATTCCATTGTATGCAGGAGTCCAATCCGATAATAGTATGATGAAACAATGCGCAGAATATTTTTACAACAGCGTATTGTTTACAGGACCTTCGCTTCAGCATGGAACATCGGGGATGTACAAAGGGACGGCGCCACTTGTACGGGGTTCTGGGGTCTCCCCAGACCTCCCTTTGTTGCAGATACGAGAACCATGCGCTTCTCTTTCCAGCGAAAGTCCTAGTTTATATAATTTGTATCATACATCATTTTTCCGCCGGCAATAAAGCAACGCCGCTGAACGCAAAATACACAAATTTTTGGGCAAACCATAAAAAACACTTGACAAACAAGATGAAAATCTGACATACTGCACTATGTGGATACTATGGGCAGTTTCCAGAGCGGCCAAATGGGACAGACTGTAAATTTGTTGGGTTACCCCTTCGGAGGTTCGAATCCTCCACTGCCCACCTTCAGAAGCAGCGCAACCGGTTTACCCCAAGTTTTTCTTAACAATATACTGCGGTAATATGGAAACGCACTCTGAAACTGGATTGCCCGCGTAGCGCAGCGGTAGCGCACAATCTTGGTAAGGTTGGGGTCATGGGTTCGATTCCCATCGCGGGCTCCAGCAGGTCCCTCCACAAATAACAGATATGTTATAGTGGCGGGACGTTTTCTTATATTCTGCGCGCGTATCTGCATAAGATAACACGCGCCGCACAGGCGTCCGGTTCTGTGCGCAGTTTCCAAGTTTTGGCCCGGTACAGGGCCGGTTAAAAATAGGAGGATCCACTACGGATCATGGCTAGGCAGAAATTTGAGCGCACGAAACCGCACGTTAATGTAGGCACTATTGGCCACATTGACCACGGCAAAACAACGCTGACCGCAGCTATTACTAAGGTGCTTGATCGCGCAAAACTTGCAAAGTATACAGCATTCGACCAAATTGATAGAGCGCCGGAAGAAAGAGAACGCGGCATTACCATTAATATCGCCCACTTGGAATATGAAACTGAAAAACGCCACTATGCGCACGTAGACTGCCCGGGGCACGCCGACTACATCAAGAACATGATTACCGGCGCGGCGCAGATGGACGGAGCCATTCTCGTTGTTTCAGCGCCAGATGGCCCCATGCCGCAGACCCGCGAGCATATTTTGCTGGCTCGCCAGGTAGAAGTGCCGGCTATGGTCGTTTTCCTGAATAAAGTTGACATGATGGAAGACGAAGAATTGCTGGAACTCGTTGAACTCGAAGTTCGCGAATTGCTGACCAAAAATAAATTCCCAGGCGATGATGTCCCCTTCATCCGTGGTTCGGCGCTGAAAGCTTTGGAAAGCACCGGCGACCTTTCCCGCAATGACCCAGCGGCAAAGCCGATTTGGGATCTGATGGATGCCGTAGACAGCTATATTCCAACACCGGTTCGCCTGACCGATAAACCACTGTTAATGCCTGTTGAAGACGTTTTCAGCATTAAAGGTCGCGGCACCGTAGTTACCGGGCGTATCGAGCGCGGCCAAGTAAAAATCGGTGACAACGTGGAAATCATTGGTTTCACCGAAAAAGCCCGCACCGTTACCTGCACAGGCGTGGAAATGTTCCAAAAAACTCTTGATTACGGCGAAGCCGGCGACAATGTTGGCATGCTTCTGCGCGGTGTAGAGCGCGCAGACGTGGAACGCGGCCAGGTTGTTGCAAAACCGGGTTCTATTAAACCGTTTACCAAGTTTTCCGCCGAAGTGTATGTGCTTACAAAAGAAGAAGGCGGACGTCACACACCGTTCAGCAACGGATACCGGCCGCAGTTCTACATCCGCACAACGGATGTCACCGGCGCTATCCAGCTTCCTGAAGGCGTAGAAATCGTCATTCCGGGCGACAACATTACCATGTCTGTTGAATTGATTACACCGGTAGCTCTTGAAGAAGGCAGCCGCTTCGCTATTCGCGAAGGCGGACGCACCGTTGGAGCCGGCGTTGTAGTAAAATGCTTAAGCTAGTCTCCAGCTTAGTATAGTTCATCCAATCGGTGAAAGGGAATCGCAGAGATCCTTCATGGATCAGCTCGGTTCCCTTTCTTTCGTATCCGCAAAGCACAACATCTACTTTCGGCAAATTAAACCGATAAAAAATAGCAGCAGCGCATTTCCCTAGAATTGTGGCCTTGTTTCTGCTAAATAGGAGAGATGTGAGCGTTTATGGACAACGTATACGCTTTTGGGGTACAATAAATTGATACTGTTTGTAGGGAGCATATTTACCTTATGGCGGCTAAAAGAT
>JAKAOI010000074.1 GCA_021812265.1 Chloroflexota bacterium
TGCATATTTTACGGCGTTCCTTGTCAATACTCATTGGGAAAGCCGGAATGTGTACATGTGTACATAAGAAAGGTTAGTGTTTACATAATGGCAAAAGAAACATTTTTTCAGGTAATGGCTCCTGTTTCCGATATGGAAAAAGCCAAAACATTTTATGCGGAGAAACTGGGATTTGAAGTTACTGCAGATATTGGAAAAGGTAATTTTCATTGGGTTACACTTACACTTCCGGGTGGGGGACCTAAATTAATTTTAACAACAGCCCAAGGAGATATAAAACCGGGTTGGATGACATTTCATATTTCTACGGCAAATGTTGAAGAACTCAGTCAGGAACTCAAGACAAAAGGCATAGAAATTGACGAGATCCGCAATGATTTATTTGGGCCGGGATCCGGAGTTAAATGGTTCACAGTTTCAGATCCCGATGAAAATAAATTGATAATTGCCCAGCTTTAATCTGCTTTTTCTGCAGGATAGTCAGTTTGCGGCGCTGCCAACATCTGCTTGCGCCGCCAAAAGCCGTCTGCTGAAATGAATACGACTTTCACTGCATTTTCCCTATTCAGGAAAGACAAAAGAATGTAGTACAATATTGGTACACCTATGCGCCATCTTTTCAGTGGCGCACAGTAATTTTGTTCTGCGCAGTTCCAATCAATTGAAGAAAGCCGGAAACATGAACAGCACTTCTTATCCCCATCTTCTTTTAGAGATTCACGCTGAAATCGCGTTTATTACATTAAATAGACCCGAAACTCGCAATGCCTTTAACGCCGAACTCATTCATTCAATCACCGCGCTGTTTGCCGATCTTGCCCAACGTGATGATATCCGCGCAGTAACATTGCGCGGCGCCGGCCCAAGTTTTTGCGCCGGCGGTGACCTCGGTTGGATGAAAGACAGCGCTGGGTGGACCTATGAAGAAAATATTGCCGACGCCACCGCGCTTGCAGATATGTATGAACAAATCGATTCATTTCCTGGGGTGGTTATTTGCGCAGCCCATGGGCACGCATTTGGCGGCGGGATTGGATTAACCGCCGTCAGCGATATCGTGCTGGCCGAAACTGCCACTCTATTTTCGTTCAGCGAAGTAAAATTGGGTTTGGCGCCGGCAACCATTGCGCCATATGTCGTCGCTAAAATCGGTGGTTCCCACGCTCGCGCCTTGTTTTTAACCGGCGAACGCTTTAGCGCGGCAAAGGCAAAAGAAATTGGGCTGGTTCATTTCATTGCCGGGCAAGACACAATAGAACATGAATTGCAAACCATTCTTGCCGCTATCCGTTCAAACGGGCCGCACGCCATGCGCGAAACAAAGCGGCTTTTGCGAATTTTAGCCGCCGAGGACCGCAGCGCAGGGCGGCAAAATTCTATTGCAACTATTGCCTCGCTGCGCGCCGGACCCGAAGGGCAAGAAGGATTGAAAGCTTTTTTTGAGAAGCGCCGCGCAACTTGGGTGGTGACAGAAGAATGACATATTTTCAGAAAATCGTCATCGCCAATCGCGGCGAAATTGCCATCCGCATTATGCGCGCTTGTAAAGAGCTGGGCATTCGCACAGTTGCGCTCTATTCAGAGGCAGATCGCTTTGCCGAACACACATTTGCCGCCGATGAAGCTGTCTGCATCGGACCCGCCGCCGCAAAAGACAGTTATCTTTCAATCGATGCGGTTATCCGCGCGGCGCAAACAACGCACGCAGACGCAATTCACCCCGGCTACGGTTTCCTTTCGGAAAATCCGCTGCTGCCCGAAGCCTGCGTTGCGGCGGGCATTACGTTCATCGGTCCATCCGCAAAAACAATGCGCATGATGGGATCAAAAACCGCGGCGCGCGAAGCCGCCACACATAATAATGTTCCTGTTGCGCCGGGATATCAAGGAAAAGATCAGTCTGTTGCCACGCTGAAACGTGAAGCAAAGCGCATCGGCTACCCAACGTTGATTAAAGCTGCGGCAGGCGGCGGCGGTAAAGGCATGCGCGAGGTTTTTACCCCAGAAGCATTTGAAGACGCATTGAACGCCGCCAAACGCGAAGCCGAATCAGCTTTTGGCGACTCCACAATCTTTTTGGAAAAACTGATTCAACGACCGCGGCATATTGAATTTCAAATTATGGCGGATTCATTTGGCAATTGTATCTACATCGGCGAACGCGAATGCTCTATTCAACGCCGGCATCAAAAAATAATTGAAGAAACACCTTCACCGGCGCTGACAGCCGAACTGCGTGAGCAAATGGGCGCCGCAGCTGTGCGCGCCGCCCAAAGCGCCGGCTATGTAAACGCCGGCACGGTTGAGTTTTTGTTAGATCAAGATGGCTATTTCTACTTTCTGGAAATGAATACCCGTTTACAAGTGGAACATCCCATTACAGAACAAGTATATGGCGTAGATTTGGTCCGTTTGCAGATTGCCGTCGCCGCCGGTGAGCAGCTCCCAATTCAGCAGCAGCATATTTCGCCGCGAGGCCACGCTATCGAAGCGCGCATCTATGCGGAAGATCCTCAGTCATACCTTCCTTCCATAGGAAAACTGCTGGCCTATACGGAACCACAGGGGCCGGGCATTCGGGTAGACAGCGGCGTAAAAACCGGTTCCGATATTTCGATGTATTACGATCCTATGGCTGCCAAATTGATTGCAACAGCGCCGGATCGCGCCGCCGCAATACAAAAAATGACTGCCGCGCTAGAACAATACGCCATAATCGGAGTTACCACCAATGCGCCGCTGCTGCATGCTATTATGACCAACGACCGGTTCCGGCAAGGTGATACCTCTACCGCATTTTTAACAGAAACACATATTATCCCAACACAAAATTTTCCCGATGATTATTTGCTGCACACGGCGCTGGCCGCCTGCGCCATATTTGAATATTCCGGAGGAAACGCCGCCGCCGCGCGTCCGCGCTCACCATGGCAGGCTGCAGCGCTGAAAACCGGAGCGTTTACGGCAAAATATCGCTTGAATGAAACAAACTACACCGTAAAACTAACACCGGACAATGCGCGCAGCGCTTATTATATAACCATAAATAACCGCGGAGCGCTGCTCGATGAATCCGCCGAACTGCAAAGCATTGAAGGAAGGTATGACACAAGTAGCAATAGATGCTTCTTGCGACAAGGCAGCGCACAGCGCATTGTCACTATCGCGCGCGCCGAAAATACGCTGATAACCATGTGCGGACTGCTCCGGCTGGAAATTAGCAAACCACAGCCATTGGATACCGATAGCGCCGCTAAATCGGCAGGAACTGCCCCGGATGAACATTCCGCAATAGTAAAAGCGCCAATGGCAGGCGCGGTTATTCAAGTGAAAACACAAGTGGGTGATATTGTTGAGGCGCGACAGCCACTGATTATTATGAGCGCTATGAAAATGGAACACTCAATTATTGCGCCGTATCCGGCGCGGGTTGCGCGTATATATTGCAAAGCCGGAGATGTGGTTGCCGGCGGCGCAAAATTAGCGGAAATAGAGCCAATTACATCTTAACAGTGATCAAATTCACACTTTTTTGCGTCGCAGTTTTCCTGCGGCCATATATAATATCTGTGGAGGCGCACATATGGAGCCAACCGATAACCAACATATATTTGAAATGCTTGCCGCTTCGTTGCGGGCTAATTCCGGTGATATACATAGCTGGCTGCCCGTTTTAAGCCACAAATTGGCAGAAGCTTTTCCCGCGCGTTCGCAAATTTTTCATGGCGGCTTTTTTGGCGGCGGTCCGATAACCGGCGTGTTGATAGATTTAGATACATGGCAGTTTTCTGTTCGCGAAGAACATGGCCGGATTGCTGCAGAACGTTCGCAGATTGTACGCGGAGTTGCGTTAAAAACCGAGCGGCTATCTATAGATATGTGGATTGAAAAACTGTCTTTGCGCTTGGCGGAATTGGCCGCCGAAAATGAACGTGAAGCCAACGCCATTCGCGCGCTCTTAGAATAAGCCGCATATACACACTTTACAGATTATCTGGAGGAATATTTCCATGCCACAGAATCCCAATCAAAATCAGAATCAAAATGTCCAGCTTCCCAAAAGCGCAATGGATCGGCTGCAAGAAATGAAAGGCGGAACCGGAGCGCGTCATTTATTTACCAGCGACCTTTCGGTGAATGAGTTTTTATTGGTAAAAGAAGCCGGATTTGATCCGCTTGGCTTAGTAATCGGCAGCTCCATCTATCATATCGGCTACCAATTTGCCAATGTCATGCAAAATCAAGAGCTTGATGTGTTAACACAGGCCATGTACGAGTCACGGGAATTAGCTATGTCGCGAATGGAAGCCGAAGCAAACGCCTTAGGCGCCGATGGTATAGTAGGAGTTCGCATCAACACCGGATCTTATAGCTGGGGCGAGAATTTAATTGAGTTTATTGCTATGGGCACCGCAGTAAAATCTCGTGATAACAGCAACTATCGCACACCACAAGGAATGCCGTTTACCAGTGACCTTTCCGGCCAAGATTTCCGTACACTGCTGGCAGCAGGATACCGCCCCGTTGCGTTAACCATGGGCGCATGTGTCTATCATGTCGGAGCGCAATCTATGGGGCAGTGGTTCCGTTCCGCAACAGGACAGAATGTTGAAATGGGCAATTATACCCAAGCAATTTACGACGCCCGTGAGTTAGCTATGGAAAGAATGCAGGCCGAAGCCGAATCCGTTGGAGCTGAAGGTATAGTTGGCGCGCGTATTACCGAATCCAGCTATGGCTGGGATTCTCATGTAATTGAATATTTCGCAATCGGCACCGCCGTTGTTCCTACCCGACCGGATCACCAAATCCAGTCGCCGCAAATGGTGCTTTCGCTGAATGATCCTTCCTAGCAATCTGCGCTTTCGCCGCTAAACCCAAATAGCGCGCACATACGCAAAACCACGCGGGGTATCATTCCATCTTAGAACACCTCGCGTGGTTTTTTTATTTTGTAGGACTTTCGCTTGAAAGAGAAGCGTATGTTTCTCGTATCTGCAACAAAGGGAGATCCGGGGACACCCCAGAACCCCGTACAAGGGGCGCCGCCCCTTGTATATCCCCGATTTTCCCTGCTGCAGCGAAAGTCATATTTTGTAAAAGATATGAAACGGCTGCTATTGAATTGTTACCTTATACGTCAGGAGAAACACCGGCTGAGAACACATAGTAGATGTGCATAAAGATGTGCCGTTAAATGAAATAGTTACCTGCCCCGAATGACTTGCTATGAATCGAAATATGCACGTATCTTGTGATTGATTATACCAGCCAAAAGGCGCGCTTTCATGGATAAGATTCGACGCTGTATTTACTGCGCTCCATTTCATATTGGCGGAAAGATCAATTTCAAATGATTGGTTTACCTTCACCGTAATCGATTTATTTTGCTGATTTTGCGTCACCGTAACCGCCGCTTTGGGAAGCGGATCTATTGGAATTGTTTGAACAGGGCACCCATTCACAGTGGGTTTTTGCGTAACTGCCCCATTAGCGCCGGATTGCAAATTGGTTGTTGAAGCGCCGCACGCCGTTAACAGCACAAAGAACACAGCGGCAGTTGCCAAAACATATCTTTTCATCGTGATTGCTCCTTAACGATTACATTTTTCCTTAATGGTTTAAGGCATATTTTTATAGACGCAATAACGATATATTTGTTCCCCGAAAAAAAATTTTCATTCTGCAGCCGTCATAGCGTCGCGAGCCTGCCGACGGGCGCGATGTACAGTCGCCAGCGCTGCCTTGGCGCTATTCATAGTTTCAGTTCCCTGTTCAGTAAATTTTTCCATGCAGAAGCGTTGTGTAATAGGGTGCATCCATACGTTTGGGTTGGTTTCCTGAATCGTTTGTGTTTGCAGCAAACCAAGCTGAATCATCGACTCGATATCGCTGCGCGCATCAGAAACCGACACTCCCGAAACAGAAGACACCACTGCGCAGGCGGTTTCTATGGAAAACAATGAATCTTCAAACACACCGAGAAGCGCAAAAATGCGCTGAGGTCGAGGAAATAATTTCGCTACAATATACGCCAGCGTTTTACTGCCCGCCAATTGAATATCACCCGGCGGATACACGGCAGAGCCAAGTTCTGCCGCCAATTTTGCCAGCGACATATTGCTTTGGGCGGCGTATCCAGCCACAACACGCAACGCAATCGGCAGAGAAGAAACATTGGCGCAAATAGCCTTGATTGCGTCGTAATCCGTTGAAACAGCCGGCCTGCCCCAATATTCCATCCATCCGCGAAACACATCCATTGCCTCATCCGTTTGCAGCATTTCTATTGCAAGCTCATGTATCTCAGGGATATTCCAATCTGCCGCGCTTGTAATAACCAACGCGGGGCCAACGCCATGCGCGTCACGCGCGGTAAGAACAGCCATTGCGCGTAAAATCGGAAAATCTTCCGGCACAGAATCCAACCAAAACACCATTTGCTTTCCGCGAACTAAATCGGCGACCGCTTGTTCACCCATGCGCAAGGTAGTAGTCATAGCTACCGCGGGACCGCCAAGACGATCTAACACTTCAATCAGCAGGCGGCGCAATCCTTTATCGCCGTGCAGTTCAGATCCTATATGCCAAGAATAGCCATCGGGAAACGTATTTTCCAGCATATGCGCCTCAAACGCGCGATTTATCAGCGTGCTTTTACCGGAACCATTCGGCCCGATTATTGCCAGCGCAGTCATGCCTTTCATATGGCGCAACTCTGCGGCAACGCGATCCAACTCTGTTTCCCTGCTAATAAACACAGGAACCGGATCGGGCAAACGCAGCAGCATTTCCGGAGCCAAAACCAGCGGAATTTCTTCGGGCGGCGTTTCAACAGCAGGTTGCGTATGTTGTTCTTCCGGGGGAGCAATTGTTTCCGGTTTTACAGCCGCTGTTTCGGATATCGGCGCGTTTTCGCGGCGCGGTAGTTGCGGCGGAGGCAAAGAAATGACGGTAATCTTGCGCTTAGGCAGAGCCTGTGTTATTCCGGCGACAACCGCTAAAGAAACAATTGTCAGCGCTAAAATCGTTAACAGCGCCTGATGCGCTTGGGAAACAATAAAAATAAAAATCAAGCCAATAATAAGCGCTCCTGCCGTAAAAAGCGCTGCCTTCACCGAGAATTTCTGTTGCCGCATGTGTGTACACCTTTTTGAGCGTGCAAATATAAAAAATATCTGCTTTTATTGTCTCATAAATGAAGCGTCCTGCCAAGAGTTTATAGTGGATATAACATACTGCGCAATTCGGCGGAAAACGGCCAAGTATCAATCGGTTCAATCGTATCACGAAATTGCGCCCATTCCAGCGCTTCAATCGCTTCTTCTGCTCCGGCAATTCTATCACGCTGTTCACGCTGCAAGCACCGCAATGTTACTTCTTCCAGCGCCGGGCTTACAGTAGAAACAAAACTGCGCAGCGGTAAAGGATCGGTAAACATACGCCGAGACGCCGCCGCCAAGGGATTTTCACCCTCAAAAGGCAGTTTTCCGGTCAGCAGTTCGTATAACACAATGCCAAAAGCATATATATCTGCCTGTTTGCCGCCGGGATCTCCCAAAACCTGCTCCGGAGCTAAATAATCGGGAGTGCCCAATATTTGTCCCGTTTGTGTTAAAGAAAACAGTGAGGCGCCGTTTAAATCGCGAGCAATACCAAAATCACCAAGCTTGGCGATAACATGGGTATCCGCGTCTAAAAGCATAATATTCTGCGGTTTAATATCCCTGTGTATAATGCCTGCCGAATGAGCGGAACGTATGGCGTCGGCCACTTGCAAAGCAATGGTTAAGGCCCACCCTTGAGGAACGGGACCGGTTTTGCGTATAAGCTGCTTCAATGTCGGCCCTTGAATATATTCCATACAAAGAAAATCGAGCTTTTCGTGATTGTCAAACATCCAGTTAGCCCAATCTTCTTGAATTTGCACAGTCGATTCCCCATAATCAAGCGCGCGGATAATATTCGGATGGTTTAAGCTGGAGACGAGCCTTGCTTCACGATGAAACCGCGCTTTAGACACGGTGGTAAGCGGGTTGCCGGGCCGCAGCAACTTCACTGCAACCGCAGCTCCCGTATGACTGTCTTTACATCGCAACACGATAGCGGCGCCACCTTGGCCGATTTTTTTTTCGGGGATATAGCGGTTGTCTATCATTGAAGCAGCTTGTGCGCCAGTTTGCGTAGATGGCATTGTTATATTTCCTATTTTTATTTCCCATGCTATCATATATGGATATTTACAAAATGTCTAGGGGTGTTTTTATAAAAAATTTGAGAATCTCTTTTGTAGAAAAAAATCGATTCAGGCAGCCATAAAGGCTGCCCTTACGGTATCTCACAAAGATATTTTTCTT
>JAKAOI010000075.1 GCA_021812265.1 Chloroflexota bacterium
TTCCGATCTGTTCGGGGAAAAGTGTTACAGCGCTGTCAATTTTGCGGCTGCTGCCCACACCCCCAGCTTCAATTACCGGCAAACAAATTTTATACCAAAATCAGGATATCCTGAAAATTGACGAAAAACAACTGCGTGCGCTGCGCGGCGGCAAAATTTCTATGATTTTCCAAGACCCAATGACATCACTCAATCCGGTATACACTGTTGGGTTCCAAATTGCCGAATCAGTGCGGCTTCATATGAATCTTGGGCGCAAGGAAGCGATGGCGCGCGCCATTGATATGTTGGATAAAGTGGGCATTCCCAGCGCCGCAAAACGGATAAACAGCTATCCGCATGAATTCAGCGGCGGTATGCGCCAACGTGTGATGATTGCCATTGCGCTTTCCTGCAATCCAGAATTGCTGATTGCCGATGAGCCAACCACCGCGCTGGATGTTACTATTCAGGCGCAAATCCTAGAGTTGATGAAAGGGTTAACTCACGAATTTCATACTGCTGTTATGCTGATTACCCATGATATGGGTGTGGTCGCCGGTTCAACACAGCGTGTGGTAGTTATGTACGCCGGCAGCATTGTAGAATCTGCCACGACAACACAATTATTTGCCATGCCGGCGCATCAATATACCAAAGCATTGTTGCGCTCTATTCCACGGTTAGATGATGAAGATGGCAAACGGCTGGAGCCAATTACCGGACAGCCACCCGATTTGCTGCATCTTCCACAGGGCTGCCCATTTGCCGCGCGGTGCCCAAAAGCGCAGCCGCAGTGCAGAGAAAGCGTTCCCATATTAACAGAAGTGCAGCCCGGTCAGTTTGCGGCCTGTTTTTATCCATTTTAAGCAAAGGTAACGGTTCCATGAACAATACTTCCGAAAATTTACTAGAGGTTCAGAACTTAAAAGTACATTTTCCAATTGCGGCAGGTATTGGAGCGCCGCGTGGCTCCATAAAAGCCGTAGACGGAGTGAGTTTCGCCATGAAAAAAGGTGAAACACTTGGTTTGGTGGGTGAAAGCGGCTGCGGAAAATCTACAACCGGACGCGCAATTTTACAGCTTTTACCCATTACGTCCGGGGATATTTTCTTTCAAGGTGAAAATCTCAAATCTCTGAGTCTTAACCAAATTCGGCAGCGCCGCGCGCATATGCAGATGATATTTCAAGATCCCTTCAGTTCGCTGGATCCACGATATACCATCTCTCAGGTAATTGCCGAACCGCTGAAAAATTTCCATTTTGGCTCGCAGAAAGCAGTGCAAAATAGAATCAGCGAACTTTTAGATTTGGTTGGCATGAATCCGGCTTACGCTAACCGCTTTCCGCATGAGTTCAGCGGCGGACAAAGGCAGAGAATCGGCATTGCGCGGTCCCTTGCGCTAAACCCGTCTTTAGTGATTGCGGATGAGCCGGTGTCGGCGCTGGATGTTTCAGTGCAAGCACAGGTGCTGAATTTAATGGAAGATTTGCAGAAAAAACTCAATTTAACTTTTCTGTTTATTGCGCATAACTTATCAGTTGTACGGCATATCAGCTCTCGGGTTGCGGTTATGTATTTGGGCCGCATCGTTGAAATGACCGACAGCAAATCACTTTACTCTATGCCATTGCACCCCTATACCGAAGCGCTGCTATCTGCTATCCCTATCCCCGATCCGGTTTTAGAGCTGAAGCGAGAACGCATTGTGCTCAAGGGAGATTTACCAAGCCCGGCAAATCCGCCAAATGGCTGCCATTTTCACACACGATGCCCACGCGCGGTTGCGTTGGGAAATCCGGAAATTTGCCGCACAGAGGCGCCACCGCTGGAGATAAAATCACAAAATCATTTTGCCGCATGTCACTTTGCCAATCACGCGCCGGCAAACTAGTTTTTAATACGGTGTATATTCCTAAAGAAATGTGTATGCGCCGTGGATAGTTTTTGTGTTCACTGCAACAAATACATTCAGGGCGGCCGATATGGCCGCCCCAATAATTTTCTGATGAATAAAAGAGTGGATTAAAACACAGCGCCACTATTTCAGGCAGTTAAATCTGAAGTGCAAAAGCCGCATTTAGAAGCTTTCATGGGCACAGTGTTCAGACAATACGGGCATTCCTTAGAATCTGGCGGCGGCGGAACTTCTTTTTTGCCATAATTTAATAAATATGTATATGGTTTTACGACGAAAAAGAAGAGCACAGCTGCGATAATCACAAAAGTTATCAGCGCGTTAAAGAATAAGCCGATATGAAAAACCGAACCTCGAATTTGAAAATAATAGGCCGAAAAATCAAGTTTACCCGGAATGCCGATAAGCGGAGTTACAATGTCGCTGACAAAAGCTGTTACCACCCCGCTGAACGCTGCGCCGACAACAAAAGCAACCGCTAAATCAATCAAATTTCCGCGAAGCAAAAACGCCTTAAACTCATTCAATGTATTGTTGGCGTTATTTTTCATTGCCAACCTCCCCAAAAATATATCTTCTATAAATAAACTGCCTGCAAAGCGTCGTCTGTTGACAAAAAACCACAACAAACCAGTCAGCTTACTTATCGTTATTATAAAACAGTATTGTTGGGATATTCCAAACCTTGCCGGTAAGCCACATATGCGGCAGCGCCAATGAGGCCATTATCACCACCTAAACTGGCAAACGTCAATTCAACCTCTTTAGCGGCAATCTGAAAAGCGTTTTCTTCTATCACTGCATTGATGGGCTGCGTCAGCAGTTCACCGGCGCCCATGGCGACACCACCACCCAGCACAATTCTATCCGGGTTAAGTGTATGCAGCAAATTCACAATCCCAAAACCAATAACCCGTCCTGCGGCTTGCAAAATTTCAATAGCCTCGGCGTCGCCGCGCTTTGCCGCTTCAGCCACATCACGGGCGCGCAAAGCCAGCGTCTCCCCGGGTTCTGGCTGACGCTGTTCTTCAGTGGGATGTTCGCCAATTAATTCATAATATCCTTGAGCGATAGCGCGCGCAGTCCCAGCTGCATAACGATCACTGGCGTCTCTGCCGATTGCCGTTCCCGAGGCCAGCGCCTCCAGGCAGCCGCGATGCCCCGAGCCGCAAACCGGCGCATGAGGGTTCATATCAACATACATATGACCAATTTCGCCGGCGGTTCCAACTGCGCCATCGACCAGCAATTTATTGGCAATTATGCCGCCGCCAATCCCCGTACTGATAGTCATATAAATCATATTAGAAGACCCTTTGCCGGCTCCATATTTCCATTCGCCTAGCCCGGCCAATGTTGCGTCATGACCTATATAAACGGGTAAATCCGGAAAAACCGCTTGTAATTTATCTCGCAGCGGAACATTTGCCCAGCCTTCTAAATTTGGCGCAGTAAAAACAACTCCCGTCTGTGGATTTAGCGGCCCCGGCGTTGAAACGCCTATACCTTTAATATCGTTGATACTGATTTCTGCGCTTTCCAGCGCTTCATGCGCTGTTTGGCTTATTGCAGCAATTACGGCGTCAGGACCTTCTGAAGCAGGGGTCATACGATTTGCTCTGCTGATTAAGGTACTTTCATGAATTACCGCGGCGCGGATCTGTGTGCCTCCCAAATCTACACCAATCACAAACGGCGACGCCGGCTGTTTTTGCAGCAGTGTTTTTGGCGCAGGCAAAGTTGCTGGGCTTGTAGAGCCGCCGCCAGAGGCAAAGACTCCATTCATTAACATGGGTATAAGATCTGGCCGTTGAATATTGAACATGAAAAAATATCTCCAAATATATCATGTGTGACGACTTCTCATGTGTAAAACGCAGAGGTCTTAAATTATAACCTAAGCGTGCTTGCTCATGTATCACAGTCTAAAAAATACGCCTGCCAGCTCAATGCAAGAAGTTGCCGCTGACAAAAAATGAGTGCACAAAAAAATAAAAAGGGTATATTGACAAAATTGCGTTGAACAAGCGACAGAAATTTCGGATTGATAGCGCTATAAAATGAGCGCTGCGGCGCCAACCCAAATGATAGCAGTATAACAACACTGCGCTATACATATTGTATCATTAAACCAAAAACAGGGCGTTCCTAGATTTAATGAAATCTTTGCAATATTCTTTTATTGTTAGGACTTTCGCTTGAAAGAGCAGCGCATGGTTCTCGTATCTGCAACAAAGAGGGTTCTGGGGTGTCCCCAGAACCCCCGTACAAAGGGCGCCGCGCCTTGTACATCCCCGATGTTCCATGCTACAGCGAAAGTCCTGATTGTATAATTCACATAATACTGTTTTATTGCGCTCAATATTCTAGAATAGAATATTCTATCCAATGGCTATAGGAAGTGCGCGTCAGAACACGCGCAGATATGGTACTATCAATACTATAGATACTGTCCGGCCACAGATAGCAGAGTTTCAAACTGCAACGTTACATATTAGGGAAAACAAAGCGATGTTTCGATTTTTAACAGCGGGCGAATCGCATGGCCCATGTCTTACCGTAATTATTGAAGGCATTCCGGCGAATCTTACCATTCAATCGCAAGAAATTGATGAGCAGCTGCAGCGGCGGCAAGGCGGTTATGGCAGAGGAGCGCGTATGCGGATGGAAACCGATTGCGCCGAAATCTTATCCGGTGTGCGCCATGGCAAAACATTGGGATCTCCCATAACATTGCAAATAAAAAATAAAGACTGGGTAAACTGGCAGGAGAAAATGGCGGCGTTGCCGACGGAAACGCCACCGGAAATCGTTTCGCAGATTCGAGCAGGACACGCAGATTTTACCGGGGCAATGAAATACCACCAACATGACATCCGCAATGTAATTGAACGCTCCAGCGCGCGGGAAACGGCTGCCAGGGTCGCTGTTGGCGCCATCTGCCGGCAGTTTTTGGCGCAATTTCATATAACAATACACAGCCATGTGCTTTCCGTCGGTGACATCGGCAGCTCTGACAGTTTCGCGCCACGCGATTATAGCGCCACATTCTGGGAACGGGTGGAAGCGTCTCCGATGCGCTGCGGAGATACAAACATCGAAGAGCAAATGATCCGCTTTATCGACGAGATCCGCAAAAAAGGTGACACAGTTGGCGGCATATTTGAAGTTGTTGCGCTGGGTGTTCCGATTGGCTTGGGCAGTTTTTCGCAATGGGATCTACGGTTGAATTCGCTGCTGGGACACTATCTGTTGAGCATACCATCCGCCAAAGGCGTAGAAATCGGCGCAGGTTTTGCAGCTGCAAGGCAAACAGGCTCGCGTGTTCACGATGTGTTGCGCCACGAGGAAGATCGCGGCTGGAGCCATACCTCGAATAACGCCGGAGGTATTGAAGGCGGCATATCTAACGGTGAGCCAATTGTGGCGCGAGCAGCGCTAAAACCAATACCCACACTGGCAAAACCGCTGCCATCCGTTGATTTTGCGACAGGTGAAAATATTGAAAAATCGCGTTATGAGCGCAGTGATGTATGCGTCGTGCCGGCAGGAGCAGTTGTGGGTGAAGCAATGCTGGCGATCGCGCTTACAGAAGTGTTTATTGAAAAATTCGGCGGTGACAGCATAGAGGAAACTCAGGCGCATTATCAAGCCACACAAACTCTATTACGTCCCTAACTTACAGAATAGCGCGTAAAACGCCGGCGTTTGAGCGCGTGCGGATGCAAGCGATTGTGGCGGTTTGCGCCAGAATCCTGTTTCTTGATATCC
The DNA here is from genome assembly GCA_021812265.1 of Chloroflexota bacterium. Taxonomy (GTDB): domain Bacteria; phylum Chloroflexota; class Ktedonobacteria; order Ktedonobacterales; family JACDGC01; genus JAJYBV01. The sequence goes on from JAKAOI010000075.1 coordinate 5,672, forward strand.
ACAAACAAACCCTTGGCGGCAGCTTTCATTGCAATGGCTGGGCCAATCAAAAAAAACAGAAGACGGATTATTATGGCAACGATTGAACTGCAAATAAATGGCAACCCCGTTTCGGCGGACACAACACCCGATTTGATGCAAAGTATGGTAATAAGAGAGATGGAAGCGCAATTGCAGGTGAAGCTGCAAAACATTACCTGCCCAGAACATCATGAAGAGCCATCGGTTATTGTAAATATTACTCGCAATAAGCAAAACATCAGTGTAGGAGCTTGCTGCAAGCAGCTTACCGATATGACAATGGCTGCGCTTCAACAACAATAGCGCAGCCAATCTGCCGCAAAACAATCTGCTGCCCGCGCTTTCCATATAATTTTGCGCAGGCAGCGTCTAAAATTATGAATTATATGGTATGAGCAAGAAACTATTGAACGTTGCAGCGGCCGTATCAGTGCGCGTCTGACCATACGCCAAGGCAGGATTATCATCTACAAGCAGCGCAATCGATGTTGTATTTCTAAAAGAACTATCAATTGTTATTGAGTCGACAACATTTCCATTTATTGCCAAAGTGAATGTGTTATTCTTCATCGTTACTGTCATTGTATAACCACCATTACTCATTCCCTTAGAATATGTGCCTTGATCTGAAGGAGCGGTGAGAATTGTCCAACTACCATTGGCGCAAATGAATGCGGGAATAATTGTATCATTTGTGTCTGAAATATATTGTTCCAGCCCAATACCTGCGCAAGTATTAGGGGGCAGAAAATCTTTTATATTCACCTGTACTTGAAAATTCGGAGAAATGGTCTGATTATGCGGTTGAAAATACTCAGCGGCAAATGTTTTTGCTCCACTTTGCTGCAAAAGCTGGAATCCATCACTGTCACACAGCCCTTGGGTTGTTTTTACAGAATCTCCCTGCCAAGTTGCTGAAGAAGGAGACTTGCAGGACGCAGTTGGCGCGCTGATTGCGCCAGTAATAGGACAAGGCACAGTGGTTAGTTTGGCGTTACCGTTTTGCTGGAAAGAAATCGGATAAGCCCAAGGAATATTTTTCCCTTTACTTACCGCAGCAACACCCTGTTCAAAACTCACGTTCATGGGAACACTCAACTGATTTACAATCGTTTCATTAGGTATTATAAAATGAATATACCCGTTAATATTCTGATTAAAATGTAACTGAAATTGAGTGATCAACGCATCAGCTATCTGCGCTTCTTGAGAATTATCTGAAGGGGAAGGCGCTGACGCAAATGTTTTTTTGCCAACTGTAAGTAATAAATGAATTGTTGCAGGTTCAACGCCGTTCGTCGCTACTGGATTATAGTAGTTGGGATCATTTGCGCAATTGCCATATTGCTTGCCATTGTCGAACAAATTTGGAAATATAAAGTTTTGCGTTTTAGATGTAACTAACGTTACTGCATTCTGCGATATTTTCACATTTGAATTATTGATCCCAAATACATTTTCAAATATATTGAATACCGAACCAACACAGATTTCAATCGCGTTAGAATCATACGACGAATTCTCGCCATCTGTCAGATAAGAAACAACAGCAGCAAAAATAGCATTTTCTGCGCAAGTTGTCGCGCTGGATACAACAGCGCCAAATGAGCATGATGACATGAAAAGCATCGCGCTTAAAACGCAGGAAATTAAGATAGAATGAGACAATTTTTTCATTACACAGCATCCTCTCAATATAAATTTTAAAAAAAGCGTGATTATAGTAATATAGTAAAAAAAATGTATTTTTATAATCAAGATGATAAAAAAATTTTATGCCATGCAAATATTTTAATTAGCGCAATGAATTTAATAGTATTAGAAGTCAATGAATCAAGATGATAAAAACTTATGTTTATAGCCATTTATAGGACTTTCGCTTGAAAGAGCAGCGCATGGTTCTCGTATCTGCAACAAAGGGAGGTCTGGGGACACCCCAGAACCCTGTACAAGGGCAATGCCCCTTGTACATCCCCGATGTTCCATGCTGCAGCGAAAGTTCTGATTTAATATATTTCTAAATCAATCTGCCGCCTGCATATCGACGGCAGATATACACAAGAGAGACATTTTCGGCAAACAGGCGCTTGAAAAGATTCAACTATGGCGCATGCGTTTCAGTGTTCAATGCTGTATGCATGAAATTTTTTCTTATGAACACGAAATTAGCTCTCGTCATTCGGTTTATTTTTTCTGCGTTTTCTTTTTTGTGTGCCTCCTTTTTTACCGATTCTTTTAAAATATTCCGAACCATACTTTTCCTTTGTAGCTTCTCCGCCCTTTTTCCCATTTTCCGCTTTTTTTCGGGAATTTTTATCCGGGTTTGAGGGTCTTTGTTTTTTCTCAGCAAACATAAAAGTATATAACTGAGCATAGTAGTTTTGCATTTTTATTATTTATTTCTCCTAAAATACATGAGAATGGATGTCGCAAATCGCGACATTATTGTTAAAGTTGTAAATTTTGCGCCGCCGGCAGGCGCATATAACGCGATTTTTACGCGCTAAAACAAATATTGAAGCAGCTTCCCATGCAGATCCACTGTTAGCTTATTCGAAAAAGCAGCAGAAAAAACAGAAATACTAAATTTTAGAAATATTTATCTAATATTTAGTATTTAAATATTTTCTCTATTT
>JAKAOI010000076.1 GCA_021812265.1 Chloroflexota bacterium
TATTCTTGCCGGCGCATTTCTAGGCACTGCGCTGGTTACCCAAACACGAGACCCGAATTTGGCGCCGGTATTGGTTGGTTTTACTGTAACCGGTTTATTTTTAAGTATTGTTGTAAATTTTGTGCTGCTAAAAATTGCGTTCCTGCCGTTAACGCGCTTGCGCGACACAATGCGGCTTGTAGAAAAAGGCAATATGAATTTGCGCGCCCCGATAACCGGGTATGATCCCGATGCGGATGAACTTGCCGCAACTTTTAACCACATGATCAATAAAGTTGATGAACTGTCGCGGTCACGCGCGGCGCAGATTTTGCAGGCTCAGGAAGAAGAACGCAAGCGTATCGCGCGCGAATTGCACGATGAAACAGGGCAGGCGCTTTCCTCGTTATTAATTACCTTGGCAATGATAGAAAATGTGATGACTGAGGAGCCGCAACGCGCGCAAATGGCGGAAGCGCGCAATGTTGCTCATGGTGTGCTGCGCGCAATCCGCAATATGAGCATTGATTTGCGCCCTAGCGCGCTGGATGATCTTGGCTTGATACCTGCGCTGCGCCAATATATCCGCGAATATCAACAAAAAACCGGTGTTAGCGTTGAGCTTGCCGCGCATGGGGTAAAAGATCGATATTCGAGTGAAATTGAAACCGCCTTATATCGTATTGTGCAGGAAGCGTTAACCAATGTGATGAAGCATGCCCACGCCACTAAGGTTGCGGTAATCTTTAAAGAAGAACAGAATACCGCAAACATTACGATTCAAGATAATGGCCAAGGATTTGATCTCAGCGCGCTGAATCGATCGCCTACGCAAGATCGCGGCTTGGGTATTATCGGAATGCGTGAGCGAATTGCGTTAATTAATGGCTCTTTTTTCATCGAATCTCACATCGGCAAGGGAACAACAATCAACATTACCGCGCCTCTGTATATTGCGGTCGGCGACTGATGCGCTGCTATTGCAGCCAAAGCACATTGCCTTGTTCTTTTTCTTCTTGTATGGCGGTGGCGGCGCTCCAAGATTCTGCCGCGGCGCGCAATATTCCTTCAACCATCAGTCGCATTTCCGGTGTCATATTTTCCAAGAGTGATGTATACGATTCACCGGTTACATACATTTCCACCACTCGCTGGGCTGTGTGCATTTGCAAATGTTTGCGGATTAGCCCAGCCATAGACATCCTTCTGTTCAACATCTCTTATCCCTCCATAAAACGCTGTATTCTGTAACGCCAGACCAGTATAACATAAGGTGTGTTTTTTGTAAATAAAAAAAAGAACTTTGTTTGAAAGAGAAGCGTATAGTTCTCGTATCTGCAACAAAGGGAGGTCTGGTGGCGCCCCAGAACCCCGTACAAGGGGCGCCGTCCCTTGTACATCCCCAATGTTCCATGCTGAAGTGAAAGTCTTGAAAAAAAGAACTTTGTTTGCATAGGGATCATTGAAATATGAAAAACGTAAGATGTATATTAAAATAAGAACAATTGTATAAAAATGACTTCAGAAAGCAGGTAAGAATATGCCAACATTAACAAACAGACCTCATTCCGCGTTGCTCATCATTGATGTACAGGTTGGGGTAGTTGCGGAAGCATATCAAAGAGACGCTGTTATTGAAACTATTAAAACATTGCTGGATAAGGCGCGTCAAGCAAAAATTCATGTTATTTGGATTCAGCATTCAGACGATCAGCTTATTCGAGAAAGCAATGAGTGGCAATTGGTTCCTGAATTACAGCGTTTTGCAACAGAATCCTTGGTAGAAAAACATTTTGGGGACGCTTTTGAGGATACAGAATTGGAAGCAATGTTAGCAAGCTTGGGCGTAGGACGATTATTTATTGCCGGCGCGCAAACCGACGCTTGTATACGTTCAACAATCCACGGCGCGCTGGTTCGCGGATACGATACATTTCTGATTAAGGATGCGCATACAACAGAAGATCTTACCGCATGGGGCGCGCCGCCGCCGGAACTGGTTATTGCGCACACAAACGTATATTGGTCTTTCCAATCGGCGCCTGGCAGAAAAGCAGGAACGATCGCCGCAGCAGATGTTGATTTTATGGATAATTGCGAATAAAGAAGCTATAGAGCAGGCTCAGATTATATGGCGCGTTGCGCAATTTTGTCGCATTTTTCCGAGAATATTATGCAATATTTGTATTATTTTACGCGGAATTGCCGGGATTTTTGGCAGAAAACAGCATTCCATTTGACGATAGAATATTGTATACTTGAGTAAGATAATCAGATATTACAGGAGTCGGTTATGACTGTTCATAAAGTATCTACTGCTCACATAAAATCGTTAGCTCCGCGGGAAGATTTTCCTATCTTAGCGCAATCTGTCCGCGGTGTTCCGCTGGTGTTTCTTGATAGCGCAGCGTCTTCCCAAAAGCCGCGTCAGGTGATAGATAGTATGTCACAATATTATGAAACCTGCCACGCTAATGTGCATCGCGGAGCATATTACTTAAGTGAACAGGCCAGCGCGCGTTATGAGAATGCGCGCATAACCATTGCTAAATTTATTCATGCGCGTTCCGCTAAGGAAATTATTTATACCCGCAACACCACAGAGGGTTTGAATGTAATAGCGCAAACTTGGGGGTTGCAGAATATTCATTCCGGTGATGTTATTTTGCTCACTGAAATGGAGCACCACAGTAATATTGTGCCTTGGCAGATGTTAGCGCAGCGCAGCGGGGCAAAGTTAGTGTATACCCCGGTTACTGACGATGGCCGATTGGACACAGACACATATTATCGCTTGTTGCGCGAGCAGACTCCGAAACTGGTTTCATTCTCGCTTATGTCGAATGTTTTGGGGGTTATTCCTCCCGCTAAAGAGATGATCGCTGCGGCGCATTCCGCCGGCGCAGTGGTGATTTGCGATGGCGCCCAGTATACAGCGCATTATCCTACAGATGTTCGAGATTTGGATTGTGATTTTCTGGCTTTTTCGGGACATAAAATGCTAGGGCCGACCGGTATCGGCATTTTATATGGCAAACGCGCGCTGCTGGAAGCTATGCCACCGTTTTTAGGCGGGGGTGATATGATTCGTGAAGTGCATTTACAGTCATTTTCTGCCGCCGAACTGCCGTGGAAATTTGAAGCGGGAACCCCAGCCATTGCTGAAGTGATTGGTTTGGAAGCGGCAATTATGTATTTGCAGAATTTGCAAATGACTCGTGTTGCGGAACACGACCGCGCTATTACCGAATACGCGCTTGGCCGCTTGAGTGAGCTGCCATGGGCGCATGTTATCGGGCCGGTATCCGCGGAAAATCGTGGCGCCACAATTTCGTTCACTATAGATGGGCTGCACCCGCACGACGCCGCAACGCTGCTGGACCGAGACGGCATTGCTGTACGCGCCGGGCACCACTGCGCTCAGCCGTTGATGGAACGCTTCAATATCCCTGCCACAGCGCGCGCCAGCGGCTATGTTTACACAACATCAGATGAAATTGACGCGCTGATTGCAAGTTTGCGTAAAGCGCATGCGGCGTTTTAGTGGCGGCGTTTTTCATGGAGTGCGGCTAAAAATCCTTTAAATCCTTAAGAATACTTGACATCGTTTTAGCGACAAGATAAACCCTTGTATAGAAGACAAAAATGATTTTATCATCTCACCTTACGCAGGAAGAGCAAAGAGGAAAAATATGAGATATACTACAAGCAAAGAAACATGAACAAAGGGAAAGAGGTATGTCAAAACAGCAAGTCAACCCACAGCAAGACCCCAAACCCATAGATAGGGAGATGCTGGAGTTGTATACAGATTATCTCATCAGCTCATTTGGATTGACCACGGCAACTGGGATGTCAGCAGCTCTGGATGGGGCAGTGAGTCATGATCAAATCACTCGTTTCTTATCCGAGCGAGCCTATACCAATAAAGATCTGTGGAAGCTGGTGAAGCCGCTCATTCGTCAGATGGAAACAGATGATGGAGTATTGGTAGTGGATGATACGATTGAAGAGAAGCAATATACTGATGAGAATGAGATTATCGCTTGGCACTGGGATCATGTCGTTCAGCGAAATGTGAAGGGAGTCAACATCCTTACAATGCTGTATCACAACGACCAGGGGACAGTGCCGTTAGGATTTGCCATTGTCAAGAAAGATGTCCACTTCACTGATCCCAAGACAGGCAAACCCAAACGGAAATCTGCTGTGACTAAGAATGAACTGGCGCGGGAACTCCTAGAGGGAGCCATCCACAACCAGGTGAAATTTCGCTATGTATTAGCAGACAGTTGGTTTAGTTCCCAGGAAACTATGGAATTTGTTCTGAGGAAGAAGAAGCACTTCATCTTTGCCCTGAAGAGGAATCGAACCTTTGCTGAAACCTTGGAAGAGAAGCTGCAAGGAAACTTCCATGCAGTCGAGTCGCTGGCCTGGGAAGAGAACACTCCAAAGACGGGATATCTCAAAGGGATGGAGAAGGAAGTGCGTATTGCCCGTCAAGTCTTCACAAACGAAGATGGCAGTGAGGGGGTTCTCTATCTTGCTACCAGTGATCTGACGCTGGGATATACCGAAATCACTACGATCTACCAAAAACGGTGGAAAGTGGAAGAATATCATAAGTCAATCAAGTCCAACCTTGGACTAGCTAAGTCTCCAACCAAGCGAGTGAAGACGCAAAGCAACCATTTCTTTGCTGCGATGTATGCCTTCGTCAAACTTGAACTATTATCTAAAGCCATCAATCTCAATCATTTTGCTCTGAAAACAAAACTGTATCTCAAAGCTCTTCAAGCCAGTTTGGCTGAACTTCAAGTTTTTAAATCACGCTCGGTTGTTTGCTTTGCGTAAGGTGAGTTATCATATTGTATAGAATCGTAAAAGACTTTGGGGAGTTGGAAAAATGGCAATAGATGATTTATATCGGGAATATATCCTGGAACATTATCGTTTTCCGCATAATAAGGGTGATTTACCTCAGCCGGATAAATACGCCGCATATTCTAATCCGCTTTGCGGCGACCGCATACAGATGGGTGTTCACTTTCAGGATGGCAAAGTAGCTGATGTTCGCTTTAACGGAACGGGCTGCGCCATCAGCCAAGCGGCAGCTTCGATACTTACTGATATGATGTTGGGCAAAACTCCCGATGAACTCCGGCAGATACGCCGAGATGATATATTAGAATTGATTGGCCCGGATATTGGTCCTGCAAGGCAGAAATGCGCCTTGTTATCGCTGGATGTGCTGCGCAAAGGCATTTTAGACGAACCGGAATCGGATGATGAAGAACTGGATTAGCCGTATGGCTTAATCCAGCATTTCTGCTACTTTTTCGGCCATTGCCACTGCATAGTTTTGGCCGCGATCATGCGGATATACCTGAAACATGTTTGCCAAAAACACATTATCTATCGGTGTTTTATGCGGCGGTATCTGCTTTTTGAATGAGCAGGTAACAACCGGCTGCGCAAATGGCGCCGCAAAGCTCCAACTTTGCTGAATCCACGAAGCGTCAACCGCGGAATTTAAGCGCTGCAGCGCGGGCAGATACAGTTTCAGTATTTCATCTTTTCCCATTTTCATTATGGGGTGTTCCATCGGCAAGTAATTTCCCAAATAAAGCAAAACGCTCCCCTTATAATCATCGGCGGGAATCATATTTGTGTGCTCTACCGCAGCGAGAAACGGCATAGTTGCGTCGGTGATATTCAGCCAATAAATAGAATTTGGCAGAACTTTTTGCCGCAGCGCCAAAATGAGGCAATGGGCGCCTAACGCATTGACCGAAGCGTATTTTCGGTGAAAAGATGGGATGGTTGGGAGCAGATTTAGGGTTACCGCTGTGGGAAGTGTTGAAACGACCTTATCCGCAGTGATGGTTCCTTTTGAAGTTTCGATAATCAGTTTTTTATTTTTTCCCTCACGAATTTTCTGCGCTGTGGTTTGGTATTCTATGTGCGTTCCCATAGCCTGTATAATCTGTTCCAGCCGGTTATACACTAATTGAAAGCCGCCTCTTACATATCCCAGTTTAGCGGAACGGTCGTGTACTCGCGCCCAGAACCACGCCAATGAAACTTCCGAGGCATAGCCGCCGAATTTACCGCGCAGCAAAGGATTCCACACAGAATCTGCGGCGGCGCGGCCCATCCAGCGATTCAGCCAAGCTTCGGCGGTAGTTTTTTCGTAATAGGCGTTATTTGCCGTTAGTTTTAATGCGGCAATGGCGGCGCCCATCCGCAGCCTATTGATCATAGAAATGGGAGAGAATTGCAGAACTGATAGGGCAGAGTCGAGCCGATAGATCGAATTATGTACTAAAGATGCGGTGACTGGTGAAAACCATTCCAGTTTATCTGCCAGACCGATATCAGACAGTAATTTTATGATAGCCTTGTCACTGGTAAAAATATGGTGATAAAATTTTTCCAGCCATGCGCCTTCGACTTCAAAGCCGGCGGCAAGCCCGCCGGGAAGGTTTTCTTTTTCAATAATAGTAACGTGGTCACCCAGTAAAGACCGGCGCAACGCCAAAACTAATCCGGTTGCGCCGGCGCCAAGAATAACAGTTTCCATGAATATAGTACAGCCTGAATCTTTTTAATGCGCCTGCCGGCGCTTTTAGTGTGGAAGAAATTTGACGTAAGCCGCAAAAAACAGTACTATTGAACGAAAATAGTTTGTAAACAGCAGGCTTCGCATTAGGATCAAGCCGGGATGAATAACGACGCCATGGCTAGATTTCTTCTCCGGGAACTACCGGCATAATATATCCTACACCCATTTTTGTGTGAATATAGCTTGAATTTTCCTCATTCGGCTCCAGTTTATGCCGCAGCCGGTTAATATTTACCTGAAGCAGATGGCTTTCTCCGCTGTATTCTGATCCCCACACATGTTCCAGCAACATATCCTGAGTAACCACCCTGCCGGCGTTTTGCGACAAGTAAGTAAGCAATCTGAATTCAATCGGTGTCAGCGCAATGAGTTGATCTTTGAGTAAAACCTGATGCTGCGCTAAATCAATTTTCATATCGCCAACGGTAATAACCGGGTTCAGCCCTTGCTTCACCTCAACTTGTGTCATTTGCGAGCGTCGCAGCACGGCGCGCACGCGGGCCATTAACTCTTCGACGCTGAATGGTTTGGTTAAATAATCATCTGCGCCGAGATCCAGTCCGCGGATTTTATCGTGATCTTGTCCGCGCGCAGTAAGGATGATAATTGGCATGGCGGTAAATTTACGCGCTTCTTCGCAGACGGTAAATCCATCCATTTTGGGCATCATCACATCGAGAAGCGCGATATCAGGTGATTCGCTATGAATAACATTTAATGCTTCTTGGCCGTTATTTGCCGTAAGAACGGAATAACCTTCCAATTGGAAGTTGCGCGAAACCAGACGTAAAAGCTGGGGGTCGTCATCCGCGACAAGAACGGTAATTTTCTTAGCAGGCATTGAAGTAGTTCCCTTTCAAATCTATGTGAAGATGTATTACGGATAGGACTTAACTGTACCAGGAATTTGCAAAGGCCGCTGGAAGATTTCCAGTTCCAAATCCTTATGACTAAGCAAAAGCCCTAATGAATAAATTGAGCGTATAAGGTGTAAAGAAGCCAAAAATTTAATCATCGGGGAAATTGGGGCCAAGAGGCAGCAAAACATGAAATGCGCTGCCGTTGGCGGCGTCACTTTCAGCCCAAATAGTTCCATTATGATTTTCAATGATTTTTTTGCTAATTGCAAGTCCCAAGCCCATGCCGCTTGTTTCTCGTATTAACCTGTTATCTATTCTATAGAATCGGTCAAAAATTTTATTTAGGTATTGCGTGTCAATACCGATCCCTTTATCAGAAATGATGATTTCAACCATAGAGTTATCTATGGAAGATTCTGCGTCTTCGATAGATTTTTCGGGAACGATGAGCTTCATGGTAATAGAAATTTCTCCCCCCTCCGGAGAAAATTTTACCGCGTTATCAATAATATTATCAAATACCTCGCGCATGCGCCGGGAGTCACCGACAACAATTGGGGGTGGGTTGGCCACCGGCGGCGAGAAGCGTATGCTATATGGATTCGGCAACGCCAACGCTTTGAATTCGGCCGCTTGAATCGACTCATCGACAATTTGCGTGATATTTAAAGGAAATTTTTCAAAATTATTAGCGTCAGATTGCAGTTCGGCGTATTCCAAAAGCAAGCTTACAAGTCGTTCAAGTTTTTCACCTGCCTCGGAAATAGCGCGCAAAAAATCTTTGCGTTCCTCGGCGGTAATTTTTTTTTCATAGCGCATGAGGGTATGCGTATATCCTTTAATTGCCGCC
>JAKAOI010000077.1 GCA_021812265.1 Chloroflexota bacterium
CTATGACACACTCTATAATGCAACTGAGCAAGAATTTAATATGAAAATCGGTAAAGGTGTTCTGCCATTTTATATTGCCTATGCCCAAAAACCGCTTTAAAGCAGCGCGCAGTACGCCGAAACCTCTATAGGAGCCAATAGCATCAGGACTTTCGCTTCAACAGGGAAAATCGGAGATGTACAAAGGGTGTTGCTCCTTGTACGGGATCTGGGGCGCCCCAGATCCCCTTATTTCAGCTGCAAGAAACATGCGCTGCTCTTTCAAACAAAAGTCCTAAATATATTGGATTCGCTGTAACTGGTAGATGTTCAACAATATGTTTACCGGGTGACAACTCCCCATCGCTAAAGTCAGAGGACTACGCGCGTTTACATAAAAAATAGGCGCAGAAGAATTATTTTCCTCTGCGCTATGCAATTGATTTGGTATTTCAGTGGACTTCCTGGGCCGGATTGGCAATTGCGCACGCCGTATGCGCCGCTGTGGGATCTTTTACCAATTCGCTTTGGCGTACCCCCAAAATTGAAGCCAGCCTGCGAATTAAAGTAGGTTCGGTAATATCCTCCCCATGCTCAATATGCATGATGTCTTCTCTTGTCAGGTGAGTATCTTCCGCTAATTTGCCAATGCTGATGTTCTTTTTTTGTCGAATAAAACGTAAACTTTTTAACCGCATACAACAAATAACCTCCGCATCGAGGAGTTTGCTTATCCCCGGCGCCATTGCCGCAAGACAGCCAAACATGATAATAGAGTTTCTATTAAAAGTTATAGCCCAGACAATCTTACTTGTCAAGATGCTATCATCACAAATTTGCCCGATTTTACAAAAATCCAAAAATCCAAAAATTCAAAAATCTGCTGTTTTGAGTGATGTATGTTGCATCCGGCGACGGTTATTGGCTGTTCAGTCAAGATTTGTAAAATAATATGCTTTTGTTAAAAATATGTTAAAAACTCTTGACTATAAGGGCCAAAATATGTATAATAAGAGTGTAGTGATACTGATACACATGTTACTGCACATCATTCCCTGATGTTAAACTGTGCACCTTTATCTACGAAAGGAGCGACATGCCTATGGTCACCCTTAAGAAACCAATCCGTGTATTTGGAGTGGTATATCAAGTTGATTGAGCATACCCGTTCTGGCGGGTTCTGGCTCCACTTTTCAGGTGGCATGCGATGACTTTAGTTCTCGCAGCAGAGCATTTAGTGTTTATTCACTAACATCTGCGAGTAGCAGGCAAGATTATACCGTCCGCATACACATGTAAAGGCTTTGAAGCGATATTCCGTCCGCTCGCACGATGCGCCGGACGGATTTTTTTGCTCTAAAAACTGTTATTGCTTCCCCTATTCATTTGTTTCCCGCCACATCGGCTCAAAACGTTACACAGTGTTTTTGCCGCTTTCAGATATCCATGCTTGATTGTAGTATTTTTCCCGCAAAAGATGTATACTGTTCATAATACATGTTGTCAATTCATTTCTGTTCCAGATTTTTTTACGAAAGAGGATGATGTTTTATGACCTCACCCGCTAAAAAAAACCCAACAAATATTAAACAGTCTCCCATTATTCAGGGGATCGTTCAAAAAGTAAACACCCCTCCCAGCGCAAAGTCGGATCCTGCGCCTTCCGCTGCAGCGCCAAAAACCGGCGGGTTCTTTTCCAAAATCCTTCCGCCAATGAACAGCAATGTTACGCCGTTTCAACCGGGTAAATACTTCACAGCCATGTTTATATTGCTCATCGGCTTGTATGTAATTCAATTTGGCTTAATCTACATCGATAACATTACTCATGGCTCCTTAAATAACCCGGTGTTTCTGAATTTGGGTATCATTCAGCTTAATCCAATGAATACGATTTTTATCGCGCTCATTTTTGGAATGTACTGGATGCTGATTCATTTCAACATTCTCCCACGATCAGGCGCCGTACGCAGTCGGACTTCTCCGGCTATTTCCCGCAACCGAATTTTTCCGGTTATTCCATATATAGGTAAATCGGCTGCGCAAAAGAAAACCCAAACGGTATCAGTTACCACAGTGGAAAACACAAAAGCATCAAAAAAATCCTTGCAGTCAGAAAACAGCAAATCGGCCGCGCACAATAATCCTGAAACAGACGCCGCAAGCGATAACACACCATCCGAACCAACAGCCGGAGATGAAATATATAATCGATATCTCTCTCAATCTCGCGCCTTGGCCCGAAAAAAGAAAAATCGCTGATTCCAAAGAAACAAGCCGTATGAGTAAGGATATTTTAAAAGAACTGCCGCCGGAAGAGCGGGAAAATTTGCTGAAAACACTGAAAGATCGATTTCAGCGGAATATGCAGCGCCATAACGGCCTAGAGTGGTCTCCAATACAAGCCAAGTTGGAGACCAATGCAGAAAAATTATGGTCGCTTCAGCAAATGGAAAGCACTGGCGGGGAACCAGACGTCGCAGGTTTTGACAGATCTGCCGGTGAATATCTATTTTTTGACTGCGCTGCGCAAAGTCCTGCCGGACGCAGAAGCATTTGCTATGATCAAGAGGGATTGGCAAAGCGCGAAAAAGAAGGACTACAACCCAACGGCAGCGCTGTTGGCATGGCTGAGATGATGAGAATAGCACTGTTAACAGAAGAGCAGTACCTTAAGTTGCAGCAAATAGAACCGTTCGACACAAAATCAGCGTGTTGGCTGAAAACACCTGCAGATATCCGAGAGCTTGGCGGCGCGCTATTTGCCGAACGCCGCTTCGGCCGAGTATTTATCTGTTCAAATACTGCGCCCTGTTTTTATCAAGCAAGGGGTTTTCGCGGCATGCTGAAAATCTGATTTTCAGCTGTCTCACACTCAAGATAAGCCGTTGCGTCTTGTATTTTCACTAACCCAAGTGTTATTTTCCAATGCAAAAATCACGAAAAATAATAGTCAACAACTCTTCGTTCACTTGATAGCCGGTAATTTCGCTCAGCCGCGCCGAAGCCTCACGTAAATCCTCGGCGACAAAATCCAGCGGCGCGCCCGAGATCAGTGTTTTTTGCGCATCAGTCAGCGCTTCACTCGCGCGAAGCAATGCGTCTCGGTGCCTAGCCCGGGCAACTATCGGCGCATGCTCGGCAAACTGATCTCCCAAGGCAGCCTGTGAAATCGCCGACTCCAGCTCTCTTAATCCGATTTTTTCCACCGCCGAAGCTTCTATGATGGTAAGTGGCTGTACACCGGCAGCGGCCAGCATATTTTGGATGGCGGCGCCTGCAATGGCGTGCGGCATATCAGTTTTATTTAATACCGCAATTATCGGCCGCCGCGCCGAGCCATATCCCCTATCGGCCAGCATTTGCGCCGCTGCCATATCTTCATCGCACAGCGCCTGAGAGATGTCAATTACTAAAATTGCTATCTCAGCGGCGTCCAGCGCGGCTTTGCTGCGCTGCACACCAATCGCCTCTGCTTCATCCGCCGCTGTATCCGTTATACCAGCCGTATCTGTCAGGCGAACCGCAACTCCGCCCAGCAACGCCGTCTCTTCCAGTGTGTCGCGGGTTGTGCCGGCCATAGCAGTAACAATTGCCCTATCCATTTGCAACAGCGCGTTAAATAAACTTGATTTGCCGGCGTTTGGCCGTCCGGCAATAACACAGCTAATCCCCTCACGCGCAATACGGCCACGCTCCGACCCAGACAATAGTTCCGCGGCAATTGTTTGCGCCGATTGAATAAGCCGCTGAATTTCTTGCCGCTCTATAGGCGGAACTTCTTCTTCGGGGAAATCGATGCTGGCCTCAATCGGAGCCATGGCGCGCAAAATAGCGTCATTTGCTTGCTTCGTTTGCCGCGAAAGCGTTCCTTCCAATTGATTCAGCGATTGGCGTATAGCGGCGTCGGAAGATGATGAAACAAGATCGGCAATTGCCTCTGCCTGCGCTAAATCTATACGCCCATTTAAAAACGCTCGTAACGTAAATTCTCCCGGTTCAGCAGATCTGGCGCCTTGCGACAAAGCAAGCTCGGTTACGCGCCGCAAAATAAGCGGAGAGCCATGCGAATGAATTTCTACCATATCTTCCGCGGTATATGTGTGTGGTCCGCGAAAAAACACCGCCAGAGCTTCATCCAATTGTTCCGAACTGGTGGGACTGACAACATGACCATAGTAAAGATATCGCGGTGTAATGCGCTTCAATGCGCCGGATTTGCCGCGGAATATCGCCAAACCGATGTTCCACGCGCTTGGCCCGCTGATGCGCACAACACCAATGGCTCCGCGGCCCGGAGCCGTTGCGGTTGCCGCAATAGTGTCATCCATGGAAAAACGCATAGTTTAACATTTTCTTTCAATCACAATATTACGAATCCGGCGGTATCATGCCACGCAATTTAGCCTTCCAAGGACTCATATCATCTTCCTCAGAATCTGGCTGGGTGTCTTCATGGATTTCCGCCGAATGTTTTTCGCTTTTATACGACTCATCTAAATGTTTTAAAGCGTATACTGCGGCTTTACGAACGTCATATACAGGGTCGGTAAGCAACGCGCGTATTTCATTCCGATATTCATTTACATGCATTTTGCTTAACGCGCGAACTGCGGCGGAGCGCTCTTCTGATGTCAGCGCAGTAAGTGACGCAAACAAAAGCTCCTTCACTTCAAGCAAACCAATATCTGCGGCGGCTTTAATTAATCTGGCGCGCAATACCGGCTTTTGGATACGCCGATAAGCTTCTGTAAAATCTTTTTCTCGTATTGACGCCGGCAGCGAAATATATATCTGCGGGCCTTCAATCCATGCAGATCGATCCTTTTGCAGAAATGGGGTCAGCCATTCAGCTGCAAGCTTTTCAATGGGCAAATCATATGGAGAATCTGCAAAAGCGGTGATATAATCCGCATAATATTCTGTCAGCCACAAATACAGCTGATAGGTCATTTCGGCGTCGCGCGCGGCGTATAAAAACATAGCGCTGGTAAGCGGCCGCAATGTCCAATCAGATCGCTGCAATGTTTTATCCATGCGATATCCGCACGAACGCAACATCATAGATTGCAAGCCAGATTCTTTAGCGCCAAAAATCGAGCGGCAAACGGCTTCAATATCAATAATATTCTGCACATGCAAATCGCGGGCGCCAAGCACACGCAGATCTGATCCGACACCATGGAAGATTTTTAAGATCGCCGGATTCATGAATGGTTCATTTAATATGGATAGATGAAATAATTTCATGGCGTCTATCACATATGTTTGGTGGCCGTCAAAAATTTGAATGAGGGCAAGGCGCGGGGTTGAGGATGAATCTGTTGCTTTTGCAGCAACAAATTCCACGTCAACCGCCAAAATAGGCGCCTGAGAAATAAGCCCAGCGCAGTGGGTTAAGTCTCCATAGTTTTCGATCAATGTGCGTTCAAATTGTGACGGCGGCGGCATCGGCGGAAAAACATGGCCGAAAAATCCGCCATTGTCTTCAGAAAAAGATGATGGCATGTAAAAAATATGTTACCTATATAAATTATACACAATCAAACCGATAAACGCTATAGACCCAAAGATACAGCAAATTAGCGTATGGCGGTATTTTGAACAAATTCAACTAACCGCTTATCGATAAGTTTTTGCAGCAGTTTTAGCGCCGCCACACTGCTCATATGAGAATGTGTAATAAGATCCTGCACAATATAATAGTGGCTGATAAGGTTTAAAAGGCTGATTTCTGCGCCGGTAACCGGTTCATGAAGCATAAGGTCCATATAGTTGGCTGTTTTACGTATGTGGCCATGCAGGGGCAATTTCAGCGTCAAGCCGTTCATTTCATCATCGCATCTGGAAGCTTCAAGCAGTAAACTTGTTAATTCGCTGGAAATTGAGTGTTCTTGCGTGGTAATTTCCTTATAAAAAGTAAAATTTGCGTTTTTCCAGCCAAAAATTGTATGAAACGCTTCTTTTCCAAACAAGCCGCCGGTAACCGCATGCGTAATACGTCCATTTTCGCTGAAAATCAATCCCATCCTGGCTCCTTCACGGGTAATTAATAACCCCGTATGCGCGCCAGATTCAATTAACTTAAACACGGTATCAAAGGCAAATTCGCGGAATGAACTGCGCAGCGATGGCATCATATTTCCGTGTATGGCGTCTTCTACTAAGGCGTTTCGCGAAATCATTGCAATATATGCCCTAGCGGCAAAAGATAGATACGCAAAATCTTGCGGCGCGGCAACAATTAATGTTTCCGGCGGCGCAGTAAATAGGGGAGTATCTGTCGGTGAACCGGCAGAGCCAGTAAAGCAAATCATTGGAGCAACATGTGGGTACCGCGCAGAAAAAATTTGCCATAGCGGCATCTCTCGGCCAGTTTCATCACGGGTGGTAGCGTTTACGTCAATAAAGATAATGCCAATCCGCGAATGCTGCCGCATAAGAGAGTCGAAGGCCGGCAAGTTTTCGGCGGTGTGCAGCAATATATGTTCTTTATGAAGTTCATGCGCAATCAATTGGGCAATATTAGAATTTTCTTCAATTAAAACAACTACGATTTCCTGAGAGGATCCTCGTCTTCTGTTCAATGATCTGCCCCTATATGTTGAAAGAAAATATACTCATAAGCAGAAATTGCCCAAATCTGCTATATGAAAGCTGCTTTTTGCCGACGCAAACAGCGCAGCCAAAAAGTAAAACGCATGAAATCTGCCAAAAATGCATAAAACACAAAAACCTCAACTACTATGCAAAAATCATGTGTTTTTTCAGAGAATAACCGGTTACGTTTCCGCATTCTTCGCACAACAAACCGAATGAAGTAAGCGCAACAAACGCTTCATCATCCGGTTTTAGAATTTCACTGCATCAAAACAATTGGGTTAATACGCCGACTGTTTGGTGGAGCTTTGCTCACCAACGCCATACGTTGGCTGAGATATTATGTGGCTGGGAACTGGTTCAGGATTTTCCAGCAACTCCTCTCGCACAACAATGACATCGGGCGGAGCGTCGATACCGAGCTTAACTCTGTCTCCCTCAACACTCAATACGCGAATAACAACAACATTGTTTAAGACGATTGCTTCACCTTGTTTGCGACGCAGTACGAGCATCCATCTCACCTCTCTATAAAGGCTAAAGCCTTTATTATTTGTAATAGCGCTTGAACAGCGCGATAATTGTTATGAAGAAACCCACTTTGCATAGCTCAAAATATGATTCCATGCTACTTTGCAGGCGGCGCGCAATCTCCCGGCGCAATAATACCATCGGGTGGAACGTCGATACTTAGCATAACGTTATCATTCTCAACGTCCAATACACATATGTAACAGCATGTGTTCAGACACATGCTTCACCTGATTTGCAGCGTAATAGTATCTATTTATTTCACCTTTCTTTTCAGGCTATAAGCCTTTATGTCTGTGATAGCGGCGAAACAAGCGCCATTGTATATGAAGCGGCTTTCTGAACGACACCGGTATCCATACACATGGCCTCAGAATCATAGCAAGCTATCCGGTGATAAATTATCGCTTCATTGATAAATTGCTCGATAACATGCATTGATAAGGCGCAGGAGCTTTGGGAATCCTCATAAAGACATAATTAAATTGTAGGATATATTTTGACGTTACGCAATAAACCATAACTGCTATTTATAGCTTAGGAGCTTTGGGTAGCTTGATCGGTTACTTTTGGCGCGGGCCAACATCAAAAATAGCGCCACATACTGCAGATACGAAGCTTCATATCGATCTGAAACATTGAACTTGAACAGGAATACAGAAAAATTTGGCCCTCAAGCGCCATATGTACAAGGCGCACCATTTTTTGCGCCGCTCCGGCAATACATCAGCCTCAAGTTGTGAGCGGGTAAACACAATCTTTGTTGGAATAGCAACAAAAATATATTGCAATACATATAAGAACAGTTTATCATTCATGTGAATATAGTAATATCAGCAGAACTTGCGCTTTAAATCATACAAAAATTTAGCCTGTCTGCGCCGATACAGAGATTTTGGGGATACTCAACACCTCACGTAAGCGGTCGCCGGCCCCTAATATATGTTTGATAAAGCATACAAGCGCAAATTCTGATCAGAAATTTTGTCTATTTTTGTTATCTGATATGTATTCCATACAGCCACTCAGGAGAATATTATGGTTCACCAAGCGCGCAGGTATTTACCTGCAATTATTCTTATTGGCGTCCTAGCTTTCTCTGCCTGCGGGTCCTCTTCCACCAATGGAACAGGCACTGCAACGGCAGTATCAGCAACAAATACTCCCGCGCCTACAGCAACCCAAGCTCCTGCGCAGATC
>JAKAOI010000078.1 GCA_021812265.1 Chloroflexota bacterium
TTAGAGCGCCGCGCGAATCAGTTTGCCCGCTATTTGCAGCGCTTGGGTGTTGCAACAGATCAGCCGGTGGGGCTATGCGTCAATCGCTCTATACATATGATTATCGCCATGCTTGGTATTCTGAAAGCCGGTGGAGCATATGTGCCACTGGATCCGGATTACCCCGCGGAGCGGCTGCAGTTCATGGCAGATGACGCCAAACTTCAGGTATTAGTAACCGACCCATCTACAAAAGACTGTATTTCCGCTTTTGCCGGCGCGCGCATTGATATAACCGCCGACTGGGAAACTATTGCCCAAGAAGACACTACACCGCCGGCAAGCCAAAGCGCATTAAACAATTTAGCGTATATCATCTACACTTCAGGCTCTACAGGTGTGCCCAAAGGTGTACAAATTCCGCATGGCGCTTTGGTGAATTTTCTGGCGTCCATGCAAAAACAACCCGGTATGACTGAAGGCGACACAGGTTTAGCCCTGACCAGTATATCATTTGATATTGCCGGGCTGGAAATATACCTGCCTTTAACCTTGGGTCTCCGTATGGTTTTAGTCAGTCGCGAAACTGCCTTAGACGCAAGGCAATTAGCGGCTTGTATTTCGACTTCCGGCGTTACAGTAATACAAGCCACGCCTGCAACTTGGCGCAGCCTGATAGACGCCGGATGGCAGGGAAACTCTCGCTTAAAAATATTATGCGGCGGGGAAGCGCTGCCACAAGACTTAGCGCACTCGCTTATGGAACACTGCGGAGAACTTTGGAATATGTATGGCCCAACCGAAACGACCATCTGGTCTGCCATACATCGCGTTGAATCAACCGAAAACAGCATTGCTATCGGTAAACCAATTGCCAATACGCAGATCTATATCCTTGACAGTAATTTGCAGCTAGCGCCCATCGGAGCCACCGGCGAAATTTATATTGGCGGCATGGGTTTGGCGCGCGGATATCGCAATCGCCCCGACCTGACAAGTGAGCGTTTTATCTCCAACCCATATACAACCGCGTCAAACGCAAGAATATATCGCACAGGTGACGCGGCGCGCTTCCGCCAAGATGGCTCTATTGAGTATCTTGGACGACTGGATACACAAGTAAAAGTACGTGGGTTCCGTATTGAATTAGGTGAAATTGAGGCAACACTGGAAAAATTGTCTGAAGTAAAACAAGCCGTTGTTGTTGTGCGTGAAGATATTCCCGGCGATCAGCGTATTACAGCGTACATTACCACAAATGGCTCCGAGCCTTCTGCCGGCGATTTGCGCGCCTTCCTGCAAACATGTCTGCCGGCGTATATGATTCCTGCGGCCTTTGTTACTTTAGAGCGCTATCCGCTTACGCCAAACGGAAAGGTAGATAGAAAAGCGCTGCCCGCTCCTGATGGAGCCTTTAACTCAGAGCGCCCCTACATTGCGCCGCGCACACCCGAAGAAATTGCGCTGGCAGAAATTTGGGCGGAATTGCTGGGCGTTTCACAAGTTGGGGCGGAAGATAACTTTTTTGAATTAGGCGGACATTCGCTGCTGGCAACCCAAATGATTTCGCGTGTGCGCGATGTATTGCACGCTGAAGTCCCGCTGCGAACATTATTTGAAGCGCCAACAATAGAAGCATTTGCCGCGGCAATTGTTGTAATACAAGAACAACCGGCAGAAGCAAAAATTGGGCCGATTACCCGAAGCGCGCGGCGATCTCTATAAATTTTGCCTTTCATAAGCAACAAATTCGTAACCAGTCTTTGGTTCCAAAGGCTGAAATAGCTAAAGGTTTTTGCGGCAAAAACCAGCGTTTATTTTAATACGCCAAAGGAAGAACTGCGCAATACCATGTTCAAACAGATTGTAACACTGGCTGAACGCCCCGAGTTGGAATCGCAGATTCCGCATTTGCATGAATCGGGCTGGCCCAGATTTTTTCAGGAAGACCCTGCGGCAAAACGCTATTGGGGAGAGCTTTTCGCAACATTCGCAGAATATCAATTTTTGTTGTGCGATGAAGACGATACGCTCATCGCATCCGGTCACGCAATACCCTTATGTTGGGATAGCTCTGCAGCGGGACTGCCAACCGGTTGGGATACAGCGCTTGAACAGGGTTTTCGCGATTACGAGGAAGGCAAATTGGTAAATGCGCTTTGCGGCCTGTCAATAATTCTTGCGCCGCAAACACAAGGCAAGGGATTAAGCGAAACCATGGCAAATATGATGAAAGAACTCGCCACTACCGATGGCTTTCCTTCGCTTATTTTACCTGTTCGACCTTCTCGCAAAAGTGAATTTCCTGATACACCCATTCAAGAATATCTGCAATGGCAAAGAGATGATGGCGCGCCGTTTGATCCATGGATTCGCATACACGCGCGGGCAGGAGCGGAAATAATAGCTATTGCGCCGCGCTCTATGGTTATTCCCGGAACAGTCGCTCAATGGGAAGAATGGACAAATATGCAATTCCCCAACAGCGGTTTATACCAAATTCCCGGCGCATTAGCGCCAATCAAAATAGATCGTGAGCAAAACACGGGTTTATATGAAGAGCCAAATGTTTGGATGCGTTATACTTTTTAACCCAAAACAAAGGGAAACAGCAAATTTATGACATCGCAAGATTCTTATTATCAAGAATATCGCGCCACGGCCGCGGATACAGCGATAGCTGAGGAGGAAAATCTGTTTTTTTCTTCCTTTGCCCAAGAACGCTTGTGGTTTATCGATCAGCTAAATCCGGATGATATATCTTACACCATTACAATTTCCTTAAGATTACTGGGAAATTTAAATATCGCTGCGCTTACAAACAGCGTCAACACAATAATACAGCGGCATGAAGCGCTGCGTGTCTGCTTCGTTAATGTTGGCGGACAACCCAGAATCCGCTTGGCCAAATCACTGGAAATCACCATACCCGTTATCGATCTTTCCCATTTAGCTGAACCGGAGCGCAATACAACAGCGCAGCAAATTATTTTCGATGACACTCATTTTCTTTTTGATTTGAGTAAAGGTCCGCTCATTCGCGGGTACTTGCTGCGAATAGCTCCGGAAGAACATATCATTGAGATTTCCTTGCACCACATTATCGCCGATCAATGGTCACTCAACATTTTTTGGGATGAACTCTGCACATTGTATAACGCCGCAGTCACTGGGCAGCCAGCACGGCTTTCAGAATTAGATATTCAATATATAGATTACGCCGAATGGCAGCATGAACAAGCGCAAAGCCAAGCATGGCGTAAACATATGGACTACTGGCAGCAGCAATTAGATGACGCTCCGCAAACCATAGCTTTTTTAACCGATCGCAGTCATATACAAAAAAAATCATCTCATGGCGCTTATACCATGCGTTTGCCTGCAGAACTTGCGCAAAAAATTAGAGCGTTTACACAGCGAGAAAACACTACCCTGTTTATGGCGCTTTTAACAGCCTTTCAAGTTATGTTGATGCGTTACAGCGGACAAACTGATATTATAATCGGCTCACCCATTGCCGGACGAGAACGCACCGAACTGGAACCGTTAATCGGATTATTCATTAATACATTGGCGCTGCGAACCGATTTATCCGGAGACCCGACTTTCCGGCAAGCAATGCAGCGGGTTCGCGCTGTTTGCCTTGAAGCCTACGAACATCAGGATATTCCTTTTGAGCAGATTGTAGAAACACTTCAGCCCGATAGAAGCGCCGGAAAACATCCATTTTTTCAAACCTTATTTGTTTTACAAAATGCGCCGACTTCAAATATTGAACTGCACGACATCACATCAAAATCTTTAAAATCCAATCCTTTAACGAATAAACTTGACTTTGAAATGGGCATTTGGGATCAGCCCGGCGCGTTAACCGGTGATATCTTATATAACACCGATCTTTTCTCCACAGAAATGATTGAGCAATTTGCCCACCGATTCCAAACACTGCTGGAACATGTTACTGAAAATCCCAGCCTTACACTGAGCGCCATTCCTTTAATACCGCCCGAAGAAGAAAGATTATTGCTGCAAATGTGGCAGGCTTCCGCGGCGGAAACGCCCTATGACGGCAACGCGCCGCAGCTATTTGAGCGGCAGGCAAAGCAAACACCCGACGCAATTGCGCTGGTTTGGCGCGATGAACACATCTCGTTTGCCGAGCTGGAAAGGCGCGCAAATCAGCTTGCCCGCTATTTACGGCGTTTACACATTCAGCCAGAAGACCGCGTAGGTTTTTGTATGGAACGCTCACCGGATGTTGCCATTGCGCTATTGGGAATATTGAAATCCGGCGCGGCGTATATGCCCATCGATCCCGCCAGCCCAGCGGAACGCATTGCTTTTATGCTAAAACATACCCAAACTGCGCTTATCCTTACACAAACACAACTGCGCCATATTTTTCAATCTATGCCCGCGCAAATAATTTGTATCGATGAAGAGCAAACCGCTCTTGCGCAAACACCGGATGACGCCTTGGAAAACGCTCCCTTACCCGAACAAACAGCATACATTATCCATACTTCGGGATCAACAGGCGCGCCAAAAGGAGTTGTTGTGCCGCACCGCGCATTGGCAGACCGCATTTTATCTGTGAAAGCGCGCTATGAACTTAGCCCCAAAGATCGGCTGCTGCAATTTGTATCCTTCAGTTTTGATGTTTCGCTGGAAGAGATTTTTCCGACGTGGGTAAGCGGCGCAACACTTGTTTTCTTGCCGGAAGAAGGGGTCCCATCGCTGGCAAATATTTCACGAATTATGCAAGAACAATATCTCACCGTGCTGGATTTACCGCCGTCTTATTGGCACGAATGGGTTGCGGATCTTGCTTATTCACGCGCCGCTATTCCGCCTTGGCTGCGGCTGGTTGTGCTGGGCAGTGAAAGCTCTTCTCCGGCAATGCTGGATGTGTGGGAGCGGCTTACAGCAAATCAATCCGCTTGGTGCAATGTGTACGGTTTAACAGAAACGACACTTATTGCTATGACCTATGGACCGCGCAACAATCAGGAATGGCGGCAATATACATCTATTCCAATCGGCCGTCCGCTGGACAATACACGAGAATATGTGCTGGATAGCCGCTTGCGCCCGGCTCCAACATACGTTCCGGGAGAATTATATCTTGGCGGCCCGGGTTTAGCGCGCGGCTATTTTGATCAGCCGGATTTGACAGCCGATCGCTTTATTCCCGATCCTTTTGCGCATGATGAGCCTGGAGCGCGCATGTATCGCACCGGCGATTTGGCGCGCACATTACCAAACGGCTTGCTGGAATTTTTAGGCAGGGCAGATTCCCAAGTAAAAATACGCGGATTTCGTATTGAACTGGGCGAAATTGAAACTGCAATTCGCAGTTATCCCGGTGTACGCGAAGTGGTTGTGCTGGCGGCAGAGGAAAAATCCGCCGCCGACGCCGCGCAAAAATCCACTAAATTAGCGGCGTTTATCGTCACCGCCCGCAAAACATCGGCGCTTACCAAGCGCTTGCAGCGATACTTGGAGGTTCATTTGCCCGCATATATGGTTCCCGCGGCGCTGCTTACCCTGCAGCTATTGCCGCGCACCCCGGGCGGAAAAATTGACCGCAAAGCGCTGCTGGATATGCTTGCCACACAAACCGCGCACGGCGCAGAACATGTTGAGCTAAAGACACGCACTGAAAAACAACTGGCGGCTATTTGGGAAACAGTGCTGCAATGCGAGCAAATTACCCGCACCGATGACTTTTTCCGAATGGGCGGCCACTCTTTGCAGGCAACTCAAGTTGTTGCGCGCATTCGCGACTCTTTTGGTGTTGAGATACCCGTGCGCGCTATTTATGATACACCAACCATACTGGCCAAAAACAAATATATTGATACGCTGCGCCGCAACGCCAACCGTCCGCCACCAATTCAGGCCGCGCCGCATTCCGGACCGCTGCCGCTTTCGTTTGCGCAGCAACGGCTGTGGTTTCTGCGCCAGTTAGAGGAAAACGGCGCTGTATACAACATCCCCGGCGCTATTTTGCTCGATGGAAAGCTGCATATTGCCGCGCTGGAATATAGCATTCAGGCGCTTATTCAGCGTCACGAACCGCTACGCACAACATTTAACATGGTTGACGGCCAACCGGCGCAATATATTGCCGATACTATCATATGCCCGATGCCGATCGTTGATCTTTCTTATATTGCTGATGATTCAGAGCAACAACAAATTATGCGCGCGCTGCTTACACAGGAAGCGCAATTTTCTTTTGATTTGCAGCGCGGCCCGCTGCTGCGCACATTATTGTTGCGGCTTAGCCCAGAAAAACATGTGCTTTCTCTTACGCAGCACCATATTATCTCTGATGGCTGGTCCGCAGCAATTCTTTATAAAGAAATGGATAGTTTCTATCAGGCGTTTATTCAGAAAACCACACCGAATCTGCCAAATCTGCCGATTCAATACGCAGATTACGCTATTTGGCAGCGCGAGTGGCTGCAAGGCGCAGCGTTAGATGAACAATTAGCATATTGGCAAAAACAGTTAGCCGGCGCCCCGGCGGCGCTTTCACTGCCCACTGATTTTGCCCGCCCTGCGCAAATGAGCTATCGCGGCGCACACCGTTCTTTAAAGCTGGACACAGAACTGAGCCACCGACTGCGCGCAGTCAGCAAACAAGAAGGCGTCACCTTATTTATGTTGCTTTTAGCGTCATTTCAGACGCTAGCAGCTCGCTATACCGGACAAGAAGATATAGTGGTCGGCACACCTGTTGCCGGGCGGCAGCAAAGCGAAACAGAAAATTTAATTGGTTTTTTTGTCAACACGTTGGCCATCAGAACAAACCTTGCCGGCGCGCCCACTTTTTCCGGATTGCTTCAGCAAGTGCGGGAAACATGTTTAGACGCCTACAGCCATCAAGAAATCCCCTTTGAAAAATTAGTAGACGCCCTGCGCCTAGAACGCAACCTAAGCTATACCCCGCTTTTTCAAATTCTTTTTGCCTTGCAGCACGACTCCGAGGAAACGGGTCATTTAGGTGATGTTGTGATTAGCGGTGTGGAAGCCGTGAATGACACTGCTAAATTTGATATGTCAATCACCGTAACCGAAACCGGAAGCAATCTTTATGTGTGGGCAGAATATTGCACGGATTTATTTAAAGAACAAACAATCGATCGGCTGCTATCTCACTGGCAGCAACTGTTACATGGCATAACCGTCAACCCAAATCAAAAAATTACCGAATTACCGCTTTTAACTGAAGCAGAAGAGCGGCAGATTATTCGAGATTGGAACGCCACCCAAACGAACTACCCACGCGAAACAGCCATCCCGGCGCTGTTCGCTGAAATTGTGGCGGCCACTCCCGACGCTGTCGCAGTGGTTACGGCAGACGCCTGCCTCACCTACGCCGAACTCGACCGCCGCTCGAATCAACTTGCCCGCCATTTGCAGGCATTGGGGGTGGGTCTGGAAACTCCTGTAGGCGTGTGTGTCTATCGCTCTGCCGATCTCATCCTCAGCCTCTTGGCCATTCTCAAAGCCGGCGGCTTCTATGTCCCCGTCGATCCCTCCTATCCCGCGGAACGCTTGGCGTTTCTGTTTGCCGACGCCCAAGTCGCCGTAACGCTGACCCACCGAGCTGTTGCGCTGCCGCCGCTCAACACAACTATTGTGCTGCTGGATAGCGACGCCCCCCAGATTGCCGCGCTGGATACGGCGCCGGTGGTGTCCCCGGCTGCCGCGCACAGTATCGCATATATCAACTATACCTCCGGCTCTACCGGAACCCCTAAAGGCGTGTGTGTGCCGCACCGCGCTGTGGTGCGACTGGTGCGAGCAACGCAGTATGCGCGCTTCACCGCACAGGAATCGTTCTTACAGTTAGCCGCTATTTCCTTTGACGCCGCTACCTTGGAAATATGGGGACCGTTGTTAAACGGAGGACGGCTGGCGCTGTTTGCCGCCGAAGCGCCGACACTGGAAACGTTGGCGGCTACCCTGCTGCGTGAGCAGATCACCACCTTGTGGCTGACAGCAGGGCTGTTTCATGTTGTGGCGGAGGAGCGTCTGGAATGCTTGAAAGGAGTCCGGCAGCTGTTAGCCGGCGGAGATGTGCTGTCTGCCGGGCATGTACGACAGACGCTTATAGCGCATCCCGGATTGACGCTGATTAATGGGTATGGACCGACAGAAGGCACAACGTTTACGTGCTGCTGCCCGATGACAGCGGCGGAACAAGTGGGAGACAATGTGGCGATTGGGCGTCCGATCGCCAATACCCGCATCTATGTGTTAGACGCAGCGATGCAGCCGGTT
>JAKAOI010000079.1 GCA_021812265.1 Chloroflexota bacterium
GTTTGTGCATAAAAGCTCCTTACTTTATGAATAAATTGTATGCGTAAAGTCGCACTGTTTCACTATACACGACATGAATAAGGCTGTCAATAGGGTAATTTTTATTTTTTGATAGCAGGTAGGAAAAGATAATAAAGAATAAACTAAAGTAAAATAATGCTATAAATTCATTTATTGTGATGGAGATTAAGGTGTGTGTTTGCCCAAAATGTTAACAGCAACATCTGGGGCGGCCATAATAGTCGTCCCAGAGTATATTTTTTCGGATGGTTTGGTTCCGGTGGCGCTGGTTAGCCGTTGCGAGGAACAATAGCGGTTTGCCCACCTAAATAGGGTTGCAGCGCTTTAGGAATGCGGATGCTGCCATCTGCCTGCTGGTGATTTTCCAGCAGTGGAATGAGGATACGAGGGCTGGCTAGCGCAGTATTATTGAGCGTGTGAACAAAACGAACTTTGCCTTCGGCGTCACGATAGCGAATGTTTACTCGCCGAGCTTGATAGTCATGGAAATACGAATCGGAATGAGTTTCGCGATAAGTGTTTTCACTGGGAACCCAGCACTCAATATCATATTTTTTTACCTGTCCGTCACCCAAGTCGCCGGTGCAAACTACCACAACATGGTAAGGCAGTTCAAGCGCCTGAACCACTTCTTCGGCGTTTGCCAGCAATGTTTCATGCCATTTTACCGATTCTTCATGGCTGTTTTCGCAAATAACGTATTGTTCCACTTTGGTAAATTGGTGTACACGCAAAATACCGCGGGTATCTTTGCCATACGTTCCGGCCTCTTTTCTAAAGCAAGGTGAAAGACCGGCAAACTTGAGCGGCAGTTCTTTATAGTCTAATATTTCATTAGAAAACATACCGGTAATCGAAACTTCCGCAGTGCCCACTAAAAACAGGTCTGGCTCACTTTCTTCTTCACCTTCTTGCGCCAATTTATATACTTGTTCGCGGCCGCGGGGAAACTGTGAATTGCCGATAAAGCAAAATTCTCGCGCCAACGCCGGAACGGTTAACGGAGAAAAGCCTTTTTTCATAAGTGTATCCAGCGTAAGCTGAAACAATGCAAGTTCCAGGCGCACCGCGTCGTTTTTCAAAACATAGCTGCGGCTGCCGGCAACTTTAACGCCTCGTTCAACATCTAGCATATCCAAATGTTGCATTAACGCTACATGATCTTTCGGTGTAAAATCGAACACTGTCGGCGCGCCTACGCGCTTCACTTCAACATTTTCGGTGTCATCTTTGCCATCGGGCACGGTTGCGTCAGGAATATTGGGCACACGCAGCAGCAAATCGCGCAGGCGGTCTTCTTTCATTTTCAGTGTTGGTTCGGTTTCTTTTAATTTTGCGGCAATATCTTTACCATCTGCGATAGCTTTTTCGCGCAGCGCTTGGTCTTTGCCGGCAGCCTGAATTTCTTTGGAAAGTTGATTTTGGCGATATCGCAAGTTTTCAATCTCGCGGCGTGTTTCCAACACATCGGCGTCTAACGCCAGCAGCGCGTCGATATCAATATCCACACGTTTGCGTTTTGCGGCGTCTTTCACTATTTCGGGGTTAGCCCGAATGAAAGCGAGTTCTAGCATACATACGCTCCTTCAGCGAATTTTTGTGAGCAAAGCATAAAAAATCCCGTCCTGAATCAGGACGGGCAGTTACATATACAGCCGTGGTTCCACCTGTATTGCCGGGCGTTTTTTTTATTGGTATGGCGCGCTGCAATATACAGCGCTGATGTGCGCCGGGCCTCTCATTAACGCGCAGATAACGGGTGCGCGCCGCATCCGCTTGGGCCGAATTATCGGCTACGCGGAGTATGCTTGAGTGGAAACGTTTGCTGAATGCGCCATATTTCACCAAACTATGGCTCTCTGCGGCAAAACATAAAACGTTATGTCTCATCACTGCTATCATATCACGAAATAAAATAAATAACAAACGCTGTGTATGGTTTGCTGCTCTCGCTCATTTTTTTGCGGGCGCCAACAAAAAAATGAAACACGAATAAAAAAGGAGCCAATACCCAAGTAAAATGCCCCAACAGCCAAATAATGGATAGGCTCCAAAATGTAACATAAACGATAAAAATAAAATAAAACCACTGAAACCAATTATCCATATAACAATCGTCCATATCATAAATAATGTATTCAGTGGTTTTCGAGATTCAAAGCGAACACACAACCATCTCAACAGAACAAAGAGCATTGCCAGAAGCGCTGGCGCCACTAACACAAATAGAAAAAGCAAAGAGTTTATAAAATCACTGAACGTATGAATAGTTTGTAAGATTGAAAATATATCAGACTCAAGGGAAGGGGTAGGTCCACATGGAAAAAACTCACTACAGTTTCCTTCAAAAAGCGGTAAGAAATAGGAGATAAGTATTATAATAAAACTGACTATGCTCAGAAAATAGCTGCGAAGCAGCAGCGAACGAGGTAGATTCATAAACAAACTCCTGAACGTGTATACAATATACTGTAGTTTCTATCTGTTATTGTTTCAAACGAATAGAATACAGTAAAAATAACACTGTGCGTGAAGCATTGTTTGGATTGAGCCTTTCACAGTAAATATTGTCATCCAATTGTTTTCGTGCTGAAACGTTATTTACATTGCTAAAAAGTGATCAACATCAAGTGTTCGGTCGTTTTACCGGAGCCGCCGTACTGGATGATGGCTCACGTGTGGAAGTGAAAGACTTTTTAGGTTTTGCGGAAAAAGTGGAAAATAAGTGGTGAATTTTATAAATTTATGTTGCGCAAATATCCACAAATTGCAGGAAAAGCTAGGTTTGCCGCTGCTTTTCCTTTTTTCATCCCCTATTTTGCCGTTATATCGACTGTAATTTTCTGTCCACCGCAAAAAGACATAACAGATATGCCAGAAGTAAACACAAATTGGTTGTAATGTGATATACTCGTCCTAAATCAATGATGATCCTTCAGGCGCACTCCACCATTGCCGCTGGAAACGTGAAGATGTTTTTCAGTTAAAGAATAAAAACTCCCTCTTCATGCGCATTTCGGGGACAAATAATCCGCAAATACGCACGCCCCCATGTGTTTTATCAAAAAGGTTACAGGTGGTTTACGAAAATGATTTCAACAGGTAAAATTTCTGCCGCAATAGTAGGTGTAACCGGATATGAAGGCGCTGGCGCAGCGAGAATCCTTGCTCAGCATCCCAATTTCCAAATCACCGAAGTGGTATCGCGGTCTTTACAGGGAAGCGCATTAAGCAGCGCGCTGCCTAGTTTAGCGTCATCGGACGCCGGCAAACTTATTATATGTGAAGATATTCAAGATTCAGAAATTGTTTTTCTGGCGGTTCCGCATGGGCCAGCGGCTGATCTTGCTTCTCGCTATCGCGCGCAAGGCCGTTCCGTTATTGATATTTCCGCTGATTTTCGTTTTCGTAACCCACAAGAATATGAGCGTTGGTATGGGCGTCCCCATCCTGCTCCGGAATTATTGCCGCAGGCAGTATACGGCTTGCCGGAATGGTTTCGGCAAGAAATTCACAAAACAAAATTAACAGCAAATCCTGGGTGCTTTCCTACAGGCGCTATTTTAGCGCTGGCGCCTATCTGGCGAGGTCATCTTATTGAAGAAGATATTATTGTTAATTCGCTTACCGGTATCAGCGGAGCCGGCAGATCCCCTACCCTGCGCGCGCATTTTGTGGAAGACGCCGAATCTGTAACCGCCTATGCGGTAAACGGACACAGACATCTGCCCGAAATGGAGGGAACGCTGCAACAAATAGCTCCGAAATATTCGGCGCCTAAAATTACCTTTGTGCCGCATCTTGTTCCAATGAATCGAGGTATTTTAACTACATGCTACGCCACGCTGCGAGATTCTGCAACACTGGCCGACGCGAAAAACGCCTTGCAGCAAGCCTACGCGGCTGAGCCGTTTGTTGTGTTAACCGACACGCCGCCCGAAACCGGCTGGGCGCGGGGCAGCAATATGTGTTTTATATATTGCGCTGTGCAACCCGGCAGCCGGCGTTTAATTATTATCAGCGCAATTGATAATTTAATGAAAGGCGGCGCTGGTCAAGCAGTGCAAAACGCCAATATTATGTATCAGCTGCCTGAAACTGCAGGATTAGAATTTGTGGGGGTGTGGCCATGAAAGCAAACATGACAAAACATAGCTATGCGTTGCCGGCGGATGCGACGCGACTAAATATACCCCAAGCGGCGGATGTGATTAAAATTGGCGGCAGTGTGCTGGATGATTCGGACACTATTCTCGAAGAAATCAGCGTGTTATGGAAAGCAGGACGCCGAATTGCGATTGTGCATGGCGGCGGCCCAGTAATTGATGAATGGATGCGGCGAATGGGGGTTAACCCTGTTTTTATCAATGGCCGACGTGTTACCGACGCCGCCACATTAGAAATTGTCCGTTCCGTTTTAATCGGTAAAATTAACAGCGAAATTGTCAGAACATTGCAGATACTTGGCGTGCGCGCCGTTGGTTTGTGCGGTATGGATGGCGGCATGGTCCGCGCCAAACGCGCTAATCCTGAGCTTGGCTTGGTTGGTTTAGCTGAATTAGCTAACACAGACTTAATTGAAACGCTGCACACTGCAGGGTTTATGCCGGTTATTGCGCCACTGTGCCTTGGGCCAGACAACGAATGCTTAAACGTCAACGCTGATGATGTCGCCAACAGTATTGCGCGCGCGCTGCGCGCCGAGAATCTTGTATTTTTAAGTAATGTTTCCGGCGTGTATAGCGCCGGTCATACACTTATTCCGGCGTTAACTGCAGAACATGCGCGAAAATTAATTGCGCAAGGTGTTATATCCGGCGGCATGGCGCCTAAAATTGAGGCTTGCTTGGCGGCGTTGGACGATGTTGCCTCGGTGTACATTGTTGAAGGCTCTTTACCCGGTGTTGTATTGCGCGCATTTTCAGATCATAGCGGCGGCGCCCCTGTTGGCACACGCATAATGCGCGCTGCAACGTAATATATTAACAGAAAACGTGGCGGCGCTATGCGCATGCTGCTACAATGCGGCGCGGCGCTATATTTTTAACAAGGTTTAACCAAGTTTAATTGGGGTTTCCGGCGTTCCATAGGTTGGGGCGAAGATTATTTTGTTGTTGAGCAGTTAAATTATGCGCGTGTGGCAAAAACGGCTTCTATATCAACAACAACTTCAGCTTCGCCGGCTTCTATGGGAGCTGGCCCGGTTTCGCGGCCACCAGCCGCCATAGCCCGCGCCTGAAACATCGGGCGCCCAATTACAGCGGAAGAGGATATTTGCTGAATACGCAACGGAACATCTAACACTTGATTTATTGAAGCGGCAATTTGTGTGGCGTCGGCTTTGGCGGCGTCTATAGCCGCAGTTCGGGCGTCTTTTTGCGCGGCGTTGCGTGTTTCCGCGCTGAGCGCATAGGCAACGGAAGAAATACGGATCGATTCACCGCCGATTTCAACAATTTTGTCCAGCAAGGTTCCAACACCGGCAATTTCCTTAATAATAATACGCAATTGAGTATCCGCCACATACCCGATAAATTTTCGCTCACCGTCTGTATACTGAAATTCCGGAGAAACAGAAAAATGATCTGTTTGGATATCGGCGCCATATATATTATTTTGTTTTAACATATCGGTGATATTGCGTGTCGCCGCAGAAACCGCGTCTAAAGCCGCCTGTGATGTTTCTGCCCGGCTGAAAATACCCATCCGAACTTGCGCTTCATCCGGCGGGCGGCTGACAACCCCACGGCCAGTTACCGTTATGGAACATTCTTTATTCTTAGATTTACCGGCGCGTCCGGAACGCAGCTGCGCTTCAACATCTACCACAAGAAAGAGGGTGAAAATAATCAATAATAAAATGGCGACAAGCATATATGTTTCCTTATCTGAAATAACTATTGGCGCCGGAACCATTGTTTAGGAGTTTTTTTTGCGAAACCCAATGATTGCGCCGGTAAGAAACGCGGCAACAATAGCGCCGGCAACTCCATAAACAGTTAACGCGCGCATGCGATCGTGTTCTTTACGCTCACGCATTTCTTCTATACGGCGCAGCATCGCTTGTGTAGGCGCAGGAGAATCAACCCGCGATAAAACAGTTACTCTGCCCGGCTCACTGCGCGGCGGCAGATGTTCTTTTTGCGCATTTTCGGCGCCGGCAGTGTGTTCAAGCTGAGCAAGCGCAGTGTTTAACGATTCAGCGATGAGATGAATCACACCAATTGCCGCGTTATATGCGCCGGCAGACCAGCCAATGCCGCGCATTTCGGGGAACTGGGTGTCAATAGTAAAGTGCGCTTCAGTTTGATGTTCTTTTTCGTTGTAGTGAAATGATATATAGCCTTCCGATTTCAGATAAGTTAAAGAATCATTTAAGGTTACTGAAATGGTCATATACCGCAAATGCGTTTGTCGATCCACTTCCAACCAGCCAATAATCGGTTTGCCCGCACTGTTTTCCTTACTGATTTCAAACCCCATTGCATAATCACCGGTGCTTCCCGCAAGAAGGCCAGGCTGGCGCTCAATGCGCGAGCAACTGGGAATAATCTGCCCTAAAATTTCGGGATTATGTAACGCATCCCAAACCATTTCAATAGGAAACTGAAAAGATTGACTACCTTCAAATTTCATTATTACAGCCTCTTTTCTTTCAGTGAATGTTACTTAAATCGTGTGCGCTCTGCGCGCTATTGCCATTGCGTGGTCTGCCGCGCGTTCAAATCTGTGGGCAAGCCAAAGCCAATAGGTAACACGCCGTGTTTCATCCGCCCCCGCGGCAGTAGTGGTGTCGAAAGATTTCATTTCTTCCAAAAGCTGTTCCCGCACCGCGCGGTTTTTGCTGTCTACCAGTTGTTCGCCTGCGATAACATCCTGAATAGATTGCATTGCGTTTGTTGCGCACTTTTTCATAGTCAGCGCCAGCAGCGTGCGCGCTGATTCGCCTAAATCGATTAAAGCAGGTGGTGTCTGCGCAACGGATGAAAATTGGGTGACCAAATCATTGGCCAGCCTTGCGGCTCCAATGGCTCCGTGACTAACCCGCTGCATACGCTGGTTAATAACCAAAAGGGCAACAATAAAGCGCAAATCTCTTCCCACAATTGGCTGTTGCAGCGTCATAATATCAACCAATTTTTCTTCGATAGATTCCGCAGATTTTTCCAGGTCATCTTCACGCTGCATAACTATTTTTGCGTCATATGGGTCTAATGTTTTCAGTGTCGCAATAACCCTATCAAATAATTCATCGACAACGTTGGCGTATTGAGACAGTTCATTTTGAACAACTGAAATTTGGCGATCTAAATCATTTCTTGGCATTTGCGCTTCCTTTCAAATATGGCCTGAAATATGCTTAAACAGACAGCGGAATGATTTTTACGGCTAAGAACACCATACCCGGATATATACCAAAGCAATCGGACAAGAATTTTTACTATTCTCTCCCGCAAAGTGTGTATCCTTAATAACGCATAATACTACTAGTATTATCTCATAAAAGACAGTTTTCGCAAATATGAGTTTTCATTTGATTCAATTTCCCGTCCTTGTTTTAGCGTCCGGTGAACAGATACGTCTTGATGGCCGGAATACTTGGATAATCGGACGACACACCAGAAACACAAAAATAGCAGACATTGATTTAGAGCCATTTGGCGCCAAACAATTTGGTGTATCGCGCGCGCATATCCGCATACAATTTGTTGAGGATGGCTCATATATTTTGGAGGATTTACACAGCCGCAGAGCTACACTGCTAAACTTCAGCCGTATAGCGCCGGGGCAGCAATATACGCTAAAAGACGGCGACAGTTTGTCTTTAGGCGCGCTGCAGTGTGTTTTCGTTTTAAAAATGTACCGGAATGAGGTATAAACTGATGAGTTACGTAATTATCCATAGTGATAACGGCCAAACTATTAAAGGTGAAATTGATGAAATCCCCTCAC
Source organism: Chloroflexota bacterium (assembly GCA_021812265.1). Taxonomy (GTDB): domain Bacteria; phylum Chloroflexota; class Ktedonobacteria; order Ktedonobacterales; family JACDGC01; genus JAJYBV01. Next base: position 7,975 of record JAKAOI010000079.1, read on the forward strand.
AAGGGCAGATGTTTATCCATGTCAGAAACCCAATGCAGGTTAGCGAACGAAACTTAGAGTGGATTGATCAGCATATGCGCGAGCTATATATTCACGTTGCGCATATTATTTACTTGGAAATTCTTTCGGATAGAACACGCAACAGAATCCCCCGCTATCCCGATTAAATTGATATGATTCTGTTTAAGTTTATTGTCATTTAGTTTGGTATTTTATAGTATATGAAAGAATAGAAAACTATTCCAACACTTCGCCTTGTTCAAGGGCAGGCTGACTACAACAGCCCGTTTTC